>JALSLF010000059.1 GCA_026988445.1 Bacteroidales bacterium | reverse complement strand
CAGGCAACGGTATTAACATGTACTACCGACGTAAGCAAAGTTTCTTAATTAATACCGATACATCCGGCACCATTGCCAATTCAGAGAATACTACCTTTGGCATGCAAGTGCGCATGGACAATACCAATCGGCTTTTTGTGCCACGCAGGGGGTATAAAATTAGTATTGCCACGGGTTACGGAAACCGCAGCACCCAAAATCAAGCCCAAGAAACCCTTTTGGAAGCCAATTTTCATGCAGCATATTATCAGTATATAAACCGGTATTTTAATTTGCTTTTTCGCAATGTTTCGGCTGGGATTTTCAATAAAACTGGTTTTTACGAAAACGAAATGTTTAAATTAGGCGGCATACAAAGTTTACGTGGTTTCGATGAAAAATCAATTTTGGCAAGTGCCTATACCATTTTTACCCTTGAAATGCGCTTTTTTATCGCCGAATATTCCTATTTGTCTGCCTTTACCGATTTAATATATTATCAAGCAAAAAGTATTGACATACAGTCAGATAATTATGCATTTGGAATAGGTTCGGGCATTAATTTAGATACAAAAGCCGGAATTTTAAGTTTAAATTTTGCCGTAGGCAGATTAAATTTACAGCCTTTCCGTTTCAGTAACACCAAAATACACATTGGTTATACAGCCCGTTTTTAAATTTAGCTTAAAATTATTTGGGCGGCTACGGGCTTTTCGTTCCAAGTCCTCATGCACAATGCTGCAAAACTAATTTGGCAAAAGGAGCTTCCGTAGGTCGCTCTTTTGCCAAAAGTTTTGCAAAGCATTGCGCACTGTGGGCTTTCCACTGCAATCCCTGCCGCAAGCACACACCAACATCCTCGCAGCACCTATAACCTGTCAGCCTGCGTAAGCACGCACATTAACCTGTCAGTCTGCGTACGCAGCTGACAGAGTTTTTTTTTACATCAACACCTAACAGAGTTTAATTCGTTTTTTTTTTTGAATATTAACATTAACATTAGGAAAAAGGCAATGACAGCAGCTTTGCACACTGTCAAGTCATCAAACCACTACGCCTATTAGAATTCATTAGAAAAACTACCGATGATTGCTCAAAACAGTCCTTAAATCCGCAACTATGTTCGTAGCGAAAAGCCAGAATGTACGTCAGTATTGGTGTAGCGCAGTTTTGAGACACGCAAACGTAGCATTAGTTACGGTGAGTGTCGAAAAACAAGCATTCCCAATAATGGCGTGCAGTCTGGCTTTGCAGTAGAAGATGGTTGCGGATTTAAGGACAGTATTAAAATAACTCAAAAGCATACCCAAAACCTTCAAATGCCCATGTGGACGATTTGAAGTTTTTAAACTTTTGAACCTCCGTAAAGGACTTCAAAACGTTTACCGGTACAAAATTTTCAGAAGAATTATAAACAAATACATAAAATAGCAACACTAAAGCTGCATAATATAATAACCTTGGGTACAGCCCAATAACTACTAAAAAAAAAGTAAAAACAAGCACCAAAGGTGCGAAATATAATAGCCTATCTCCAAGGGATAGATATATTGTTTCAAAAAACAGTTAAGCACCAAAGGTGCGTGGTAAACTCACCCAACAATTGACAAATGTAATTTTGATTTTACAGTAAAATATAGTTACGGATTTAAACTCATATTGTTTCGCACCTTTGGTGCTTACTTATTTTTTAAAACAATACACCTATCCCTTCGGGATAGGCTGATGTATTTAGCACCTTTGGTGCTGGATTACTCTTGATTTTTTTAAAACCCCAAGGCATATCCAATTAAATTTTAGCTTTAACCTTAAATCCGCAACTATGTTCGTAGCGAAAAGCCAGAATGTACGTCAGTATTGGTGTAGCGCAGTTTTGAGACACGCAAACGTAGCATTAGTTACGGTGAGTATCGAAAAACGAGCATTCCCAATAATGACGTACAGTTTGGCTTTGCAGTAGAAGATAGCTGCGGATTTAAGGTTTAATACAAAAGACCAAATAACCATAAAGGCAATTTATTTTCGAAGCCATATTCAATTTCATCGGCAACAACAAAAGAATTTTTAATATCTGCTATTTGCTTAAATTTTTTGCCTTTGCCGCCAATTTCAAAAGTAAATTTATTATTAATTAAAAAATCACCTTTTTTAGAATATTGCAATTTATTATTTGCATTAACTATTTGATTTACAAAAAAAGTTTCGCGCATATTCCCGATATCCGGGTTTTCGTTCATTGCATACATTATATTGGTGTTGTGTAAATAAATTTTTTCCGGTTTTGCCAATTGTCCGTCACCTTTTTTACCGGCTGGCAACAGGTAGATTATTTCAGCCTTTGCCAAATAATTTAGATATTGCAGTAAAGTGTTTCTGTGTACGTTTAAATCTTTTGCTAAATCAGTTATATTTGGCTTAAATGGGGATAAGGATGCAATAATACCCAAAAGTTTTTTTGTTTTGACAATATTTGCCATTTCTATATTTTTGGTTTGTGGAATATCTATATTTAACACCACATCAATAATTTGTCTTAACTTTTCATGATATCGTTTTATGTTTTTTCCGAAAAAAGGATAAACACCAAATTTTAAATAATCTTTAAATGCAGGAAGTGGTTTTATTTTATCATTAATTTCGGTACTTAATTTTTCGTGATTATATAAAATTTCAGTTAAAGAGTATTTATTTAATTTAATACCTTTGTGAAATTCAATAAATTCTCTAAAAGACATTTCCGGTAACTTGTAAACAATTATCCTGCGACTTAAATCGGCATATGACTTAAAAATTTCTAAAATTGACGAGCCACTAATCACTATTTTTAAATCTGGAAAATTATCATACAGATTTTTTACTTCAATAGACCATGTCGGGTATTTGTGCACTTCATCTAAAAATAAATATTTTCCTCCGTATTTTATAAACTTTTCAGCTAAATCTACTAACTTGTTTTCGTAAAAATATATATCGTCTAAACTGACATATAATGTTTGCTTGTTTATCGGAAGATTTTTTTTTATATATTGAAGCATTAAGGTTGTTTTACCCGAACCTCGTGCACCTACTATTGCAATAAGTTGTTCGTCCCAATCAATTTCGTCATACAATGAACGCTTGAAGTTTAGCGATATACGCTTAATTCTTTGCCTGAATAATTCAAATAAACGTTCCATAATAGAATTTTTCCAACAAATATATTAAATTTATAATATACTATCAAATTTTTGTGATATTTTTTATATTTTATTATAAAATAATATACTTTAAATTTATAATAAATTATAAAAAATACACTGATTTTTTATAGTCTATTATAAAAAAATATATCTATTTTTTATAGTCTATTATAAATTTAACAACAAAAAAACAAATAAAAAAAGGATGCTTTAGCATCCTTTTAGTTTAGTATTTAAAACTGCTTCCACTTAAAAATTCTCTTAAAATAGATGTTGGTGGTATTTCATCTTCCGGAATATCTTGAAAATAAGAAAGAAATTTCAACAATCTTTTGGCTTCGGCATATTCTTTTTCGATGGGGTGTACTTGTTTCAATATCGGCTCTGCATGTTTTTTTATCACACCTAATTCATAAAACAAAGCCGAATTAAACATCACATCACACTCTTCTTGAAAAGGGAAAATATATTTATCTTCTCCTTCTCGGATGCTGGGCCATCTGCGAATGGTATCCAAAGCCGAATAGTTCCTGTATTGAAAATCGCGTACAATACGCCGCAACATACGATTATCCGTTGTCGGTATCCGGTTATGGTGGTCGATACCAACTTGTGTTAATGCCGAAACGTATATTTTAAACTTAAGCTTTTCGTCAAAGCGTTCCATCAGCTGCGGATTAAGCGCATGAATACCTTCAATAACAAAAATAGTGTCTTTGCTGATTGTAATCGGATCATCCGGAAAATATTTTTTTCCTTCGTGAAAATCAAATTTGGGCATTTTGACTGCTTTGCCTTCCAATAAATCGTGAAGATTATTATAAAGAAGGTCTAAATCCAAAGCTTCAAGGACTTCAAAATTATATTCACCGGTTTCATCTTTTGGAGTATCTTCTCTATTCACAAAATAATTATCGAGTGAGAGCTGAAAAGGTGTTAATCCGGCAACTTTTAATTGGATTGACAATCTTTTTGAGAAAGTAGTTTTACCGGAAGCCGAAGGACCTGAAATTAGTACTATTTTAACATTATTTTTCCGATGGCTTATCATATCTGCAATTTCAGCAATTTTTTTCTCATGAAGTGCTTCCGATATTTTTATAAGTTCACCTGAATTTCCTTCTATCACCTGTTTGTTGATATTACCAATACTCCCAACGCCAATAATATCCCCCCATGTTTTAAATTCACGAAATATTTCAAACATTTTATTTTGTTCAATAATTGGCTGTAACTCATCAGGTTGCTTACGGTTTGGAATGCGTAATAGCATACCATCGTAGTAACTTACCAAATCAAATACAGTTATATAACCGGTTGAGGGTACTAAGTATCCATAGAAGTAGTCGGCACACTTATCTAAATAATAAACCGAAGTATAAAATTGCGGACAGGTTTGAAAAAGGAGTATCTTTTCTTCAAAATTATTATTTTTAAAAATTTCGATGGCTTTTTCAACCAAAACCTCATTTCGTT
>JALSLF010000058.1 GCA_026988445.1 Bacteroidales bacterium | reverse complement strand
AAATATTGAGTTCGAAGAGCTTGTTCTTACCGATTATTCAGGGAATAAAAAAATTTTTAAAACTACCAAAATTCCGTTTATCGATCCTTTAAATCATGAAACCGGTGCTCTTGGCATTTCCATAGATATTACCGAACAAAAGCAAGTAGAAAAACAAAAGCAGGAAATGCAGGAGAAATATCGTTTAATTGTAGAAAGAGGTAATGATGGTATTATTATTCTCCAAAACGATATTATTGTTTACTCCAATAAGCAAGCAGCAAAAATTTTTGGTCAGCCAATGCAGAATTTTGTTCAAAAAAACATTGCTGATTTTATTGGACGCTCTGAATTAAATCGACTTACACAAAATTATTTTAATAGTCGAACCAATAAAGAAGAGGATTTACCTCTTGAAACAGGTTTTGTAAAACCGGACGGTACTATTTGTTATGTTGAACTTAAAATAAGCACTTTTTCGCTGAAATCAGAAAAATCGCGCTTTATTTTCATAAGAGATATTACCCGTCGTAAACTTGTTGAACAGCTCCATCAGCGGGATAAGCATATTTTAGAACAAGCACAAAAAATTGCCAAATTAGGTAGTTGGGAACTAAATTTAAAAAATAAAGAATTTTATTGTTCTGATGAGGTATATCGTATTTTGGAAATTAAAAACCATCAAAAAAGTGTAAAAGTAAACTGGCTTATAAATTTTGTTCCTAAGCAGGAGCGAAAGGCACTGTTTAAAGCTTTTTTACATGCCTATAGAAACAATGTTCAGTGTGAACATCAATTCCCGATTATTACGGCAAAAGGAAATGAGAAAATTATTCAGGCACACAGTCAGGTATATTCAACCGATAGAGGCGATAAATATTTTATTGGCACCTGGTTAGATATTACCGAACGAATTCGTGCCGAAAAACAATTAAGAGATGCTAAGAAAAGAGCCGAAGAATCTGACCGTTTGAAATCTGCTTTTTTGGCAAATATGAGTCATGAAATCCGCACCCCGATGAATGCCATTATCGGCTTTGCCAATTTATTAAAAATTCCTGATTTAGATGAACAAAACAAGCTTGAATACCTTAATCATATTATACAATCGGGGGATAATTTGTTAAATTTAATTAATGATATTATTGATGTTTCAAAAATTGAAGCCGAACAGCTTAAAATTGAAAAATCACCGGTAAATATTAATGATTTACTTAATCAACTTCATAGCAGATACGAAGAATTACTGACGCTTAAACAACCCGGGGAAATTAAATTATATTTGGAAAAAGCTTTGCCCGGTAAAGGTATAGATATTGAAAGTGACCCGTATAGATTACAGCAGGTTATTTCAAATTTGTTAAACAATGCTATAAAGTTTACGAAAAGCGGAAGAATCGATTTTGGTTACACTTTTGAAAATCATCAAATAAAATTTTTTGTTCGTGATACTGGGCTTGGAATACCCAAAGAAAAGGAGAAATTTATTTTTACACGTTTTGGAAAGTTAGAAGACCCTGAAAAATTTAATCAAAGCGGTACCGGTTTGGGTTTAAGTATCTCAAAAAGTCTTATTACGCTTCTTGGTGGCGATATGTGGTTAAATACTAAATATAAAAAGGGTGCAGAATTCTTTTTTACCATTCCGCTAAAAGAAATACAGCAGAAAAATAATCCGTATCAAAGTGAAAATTCTGCTAAAGCAGATGAAAATCTAAAAATAAAAGGAAAAACCATTTTAATTGCCGAAGATGAGGTTTTAAACTATAAACTTTTAGAAACCTTAGTAAAACGCACCGGTGCAGAGGTTGTGTGGGCAAAGGACGGTTTACAGGCACTGGATATTGTAACATCGCGAAACGATATTGATTTGGTTTTTATGGATATAAAAATGCCAAAAATGAATGGCTATGAGGCAACTAAAAAAATTAAACAAATAAAACCCCAATTACCGGTAATAGCACAAACTGCTTTTGCTTTTGCAGATGAAAAAAAACGCATTATCCAATCCGGTTGTGACCGCTTTTTAAAAAAACCACTTAAAAAAGAGGATATTTATAAAGCTTTAAGTGATTATTTAAAAGGCTAAATTCCATTCAATTAAACAAAATGAAGAATTGTTAATCCTTAAAACTTATCCGACCACTGGCAGATTGTTGATGTTAATTAAAAAACTTGGTAATTCGTAAATCTGTGTTCGATCCGCCGATAGTCGGACAAGGAATAACGATTTTAGAAGTTTAACAAAGTAAGTCTCTTGATAAAATAAGCTACAAAGCATAAAAATAAAATTATTAATATTCAAATTTTTAAGCTAAATTTGCGTGCCGAAATATGGCAAAATTTTTACGTAACAACTAATAATTTAGAACCTGTGTTCTAAATAAATTAACAGTTTTTTTAAATTTTATAATTATGAATAAAAAACGCGTTTACACATTTGGAAACGGAAAAGCAGAAGGTAAAGCCGATATGAAAAACCTTCTCGGAGGAAAAGGCGCCAATCTTGCCGAAATGAACCTAATTGGAGTTCCGGTACCTCCGGGATTTACAATTACTACCGAAGTTTGTACTGAATATAACGAATTAGGTAGAGACAAAGTAGTAGAATTATTAAAATCGGAAGTTGAAGCCGGAATTAAGAATATTGAAAGCATCATGGGTACTGAATTTGGTTCAAAAGAGAACCCTTGTTTGGTTTCTGTACGTTCAGGTGCCAGAGTTTCTATGCCCGGTATGATGGACACAGTTCTAAACCTTGGTTTGAATGACGATGCAGTAGAAGGCTTAACTAAGAAAACAGGAAATGCTGCTTTTGCTTGGGATTCATACCGCCGTTTTGTACAAATGTACGGTGATGTAGTTTTGGGTATGAAACCCGCATCAAAAGAAGACATTGACCCATTTGAAGAAATTCTTGACCATTATAAAGAAGCAAAAGGTGTAGAAAACGATAATCAACTATCGGTTGAAGATTTAAAAGAAATTGTTACTAAATTTAAAGAAGCCGTTAAAAAGCAAACAGGACATGATTTTCCTACCGACCCGTGGGAGCAACTTTGGGGTGCTGTTATGGCCGTTTTTGATAGCTGGAACACTTCCCGCGCAAAATACTACCGCCAAATGAACAAAATTCCCGAAGAATGGGGAACTGCTGTAAATGTTCAAGCTATGGTATTTGGTAATATGGGTGATAATTCTGCAACAGGTGTTGCTTTTACTCGTGATGCAGCAACCGGTGAAGATATTTTTAACGGTGAATATTTAATTAATGCACAAGGAGAAGATGTGGTTGCAGGTATTCGTACACCACAACAAATTACCAAAGAAGGTTCTTTGCGTTGGGCAAAATTGGCTCATGTTTCAGAAGAAGAAAGAGCAAGCAAATATCCTTCGTTAGAAGAAGCTATGCCTGAGTTGTATAAACAACTTGATGAGGTTCAGCAAAAGCTTGAAGACCACTATCGTGATATGCAAGACCTTGAATTTACAATTCAAGACGGTAAATTATGGCTGCTGCAAACCCGTAACGGTAAACGTACCGGTGCTGCTATGGTAAAAATTGCCATGGATATGCTAAGACAAGGCATTATTGATGAAAAAGAAGCCATTTTAAGACAAGAGCCTAATAAATTAGATGAATTATTGCACCCGGTATTTAAAAAAGAAGCAATGGCAGGAGCAAAAGTTCTTGCAAAAGGTTTACCTGCATCTCCCGGAGCGGCTACCGGTCAGGTTATTTTCTTTGCTGATGAAGCAAATAAATATCCCAACTCTTTATTGGTACGTATTGAAACTTCGCCCGAAGACCTTGAAGGTATGAATATTGCCAACGGTATTTTAACCGCACGTGGTGGTATGACTTCTCATGCAGCTGTTGTAGCTCGCGGAATGGGTAAGTGTTGTGTATCCGGTGCCGGAAGCATTAAAATTGATTACAAAACCCGCACCATGGTAATGGACGGTAAAACCATCAAAGAAGGCGATTGGATTTCATTGAACGGTTCAACCGGTGAAGTTTACGAAGGTAAAATTGAAACCATAGACCCTGAATTAAGTGGTGATTTTGGGAAATTAATGGAACTATCGGACAAATATGCACGTATGTACGTAAGAACAAATGCCGATACTCCTCATGACTCACAAGTTGCTCGCGATTTTGGAGCCAAAGGTATTGGTTTAACTCGTACCGAGCATATGTTCTTTGAAGGCGAAAAAATCATTGCTATGCGCGAAATGATTTTAGCCGAAGACGAAGCCGGTCGCCGTGAAGCATTAGAAAAATTATTACCTATTCAAAGAAAAGATTTTGAAGGTATTTTTGAAGCAATGCAAGATTTACCGGTTACTGTTCGTTTATTGGATCCGCCTTTACATGAGTTTGTTCCTCATGATGATAAAGGACAGCAAGAAATGGCAGAGGTTATGGGCGTAGATGTTTCGGTAATTAAACAAAAAGTAGAAGATTTATCCGAATTTAACCCAATGCTTGGGCATCGTGGTTGTCGTCTTGGAAATACATACCCTGAAATTACCGAAATGCAAACACGTGCTATTTTGGAAGCTGCATTGAACCTTAAACAAAAAGGTATTAAAGCATATCCTGAGATTATGATTCCTTTAACAGGAACATTAGCCGAAATGAAAATGCAGGAAGAAATTGTTCGTAAA
>JALSLF010000057.1 GCA_026988445.1 Bacteroidales bacterium | reverse complement strand
TGATAATTATTTTCAAAAAAACGATTTACTACCGGTAGGCTTATTTCTATTAAATCACTACGCTGTTCTTTTACAAAATTAGCAAGAATATCCACACAAATATCTCTAAAACTATAATAACGCGTAAGTACATCATCTAAAAAAAACATTCTTAAAACCGGACGAATAAATCCGGGCGCACTTTTCAACAATAATTCTGCATCTAATTGTTCCACACCATCTATTTGCATTAAAGGGGTGCTTGTATCGATAAAATAAAGTTCGGAATTTTTATGCAAGGAAATATTATTCTCATCAAAATCTTTCAAAGCCCAGTTTGATATTTGTGCATCAATACCCAAAACCATCTTCTTATTTTCCGAATTAAATTTCCATACTTTTAAAACATTTTCCAATACTAATTCCAACAAAATTAAAATTTGTTCATCGGGTAAAATATGTAAAAGTTTATGTGCTATAGATTTTCCGTTTAAACGCTCTTGCATCAGATAGGCAACATAAATACCTTTATGCCCTTTTACTACTGCGCCCGCATATTTTGGTAATTGAATACCTATTTCTCCGAGCTTTTGATTATACGATTTATAAAACTCCACATATTTATCGGCTTGTTCTTTACTTTTAAACAGTGGTAAACGTTTAAATGCCCAACCGGTAAAGGCTTCGCCTTTAATATCAAACACCGTACTTATTTCGCCATAGCCCAATATTTCAAAATCATATTTACTATTTGTTGCTTTGGCAGGATTTAGATGATTTTCAAATTCTTGTAATGCTTCCTGATTCATGATGTAATAAAATCATTTTCTTTGAATAAATAGTATGTATGTTTTTATGATTTACCGGATTATTCCGACAAATCTGCCTTAAATCTATTAGCTTCATTATTCTTTGAAAGAATTTAGTATCTTATTGACATTCTGATATAAGTCCGGTATTTTATTTACAATAATATCCCAAATCAAGTCATAATCAACACCAAAATATTGATGAATTATAATATCTCTTAGACCGGAAATTTTTCTCCATTCTACCGTATTATATTTTTGCTTTGTAGTTTTTGATATGTTTTTAGCAGCCTCACCTATTATTTCCAAACTTCGTTCAACTGCTCTTATTAGTATTTCATCTTCTACAATAGTAGATAAGTCTTTACCCTGTGTAAACTTTATTATTACCTTACATTCTTCAATAATATCTAACTTAAGTTTCGCAGATAATTTTATATAATATTATCGCTCTGAAAGAGCTGGTTATACTAACCCAAAGCTCCGCTTTGGGTTAAAAGGAAGCCATTAACCTGTCGCCCTGAAAGGGCAGTTAATACTAAATTGCCCTTTCAGGGCGCACAGGTAAGCGTATTGCAACAACTTGGGGCGTTGCCCACAAGTTAGTATAACATGGACTTTCAGTCCGTAATTGCATTTATGCACATTTCGGATACATTATTATAAAACAAACATGTTCAACTTATTATGCTATATATAATAGAGTATATATCATTATTAACTATCTTGTTATTAAAATGTTAGAAACAGCGAAACTTTAGTATCCAATAAAAAATCTTTTTCAGAATGTTGCATATTCGACTTCTTTTAATACATTTTTTGTAAAATTACGGTTTTTTGGAAGGGACTTTATTGTTTTTAAATCAATCTCACATTTAAAAATATCTTTTAAAAAGAAATATAAATCCATAAAATTGTCAAACTTTTTTTGATCTTCATAAAACTCAACTAAAAAATCTATATCACTATGCTCTGACTGCTTATTGGTAACATAAGAACCGAAAAGTCCGATTTTTTTAACACCAAACTGTCTTATTTTTTCTCTATTTAGAGATAACAATTGCATTATTTCATCTTTTGTTAGCATATTCATACTTTTTAACAGTATAATACAAAGATAAGAATAAATGATGAATTTAGTCTGAACAGTTATTCAGCTCCTTATTTCAAGAAACCATCAAAAACTCTTTTTCATAAAAATTTTTAAACCAAAATTATTCGTAAATATTTCAGATTAAAAAGGCAATTTACTAAAAACTTCTTTAATGCTGTACGCAAAATTGTATAATTTTAGTTTAGACAGTGCCTTGTCAGTTTTTTCAATAATTTCATCAGCTTGTTCTTTGTTAATGATTAAGGGCGGAAGCATTTGCACATTATGTTTATCGTTATTGGCATAAAGTGCCCACATACCGCTTTCGTAGGCTGCTTTGGTAAATAAAAGCGAATATTTTTCTTCTAAAAAGCGCAAACCAATCATCATTCCCAAACGATTAAATCCACTCAAATATTTCGGATATTTTTTTTGTAAAGATGAAAAACCCGCCGCCAAGTGCTCACCAATATTATTCACATGAGCCAAAAATTCAGGATTTGAAGAAATTTCCAATACTTTTAAAGCTACAGGCACACCCACTTCCGCTCCGCCGAAAGTACTCACATGAATAAAAGGATTTTGTTTGAAAAATTCCTCATAAGGTTTCCTGAAAACCGTTGCCGACATAGGGTAAATTCCGCCCGACAAGCCTTTACCAATAACTACAATATCGGGAATTAGATTGTAATGCTCAAAAGCCCAAAGCTTTCCGGTACGTCCCAAACCGCTTTGTACTTCATCTAAAATTAACAAACTACCGTTTTCATCGCAAATGCGTCTTACTTCTTGCAAATACTCTTTTTCGGGAACTACTATACCCAATGTTGCCGGAATAGTTTCCAGTATTACGGCTGCAGTATTTGGATATATTTTCATTTTTAAAGTTTCTATATCGCCAAAAGGCACTTGAACAAAACCGGGTGCTAATTTCCCAAAAGGTTTACGGTACTCGGCATCACCCGTTGCCAAAGCAAAGCCTGTATGCCCATGATAGCCACCGGCAGCACTTATAATATCGTTACGTCCGGTAACAGCACGTGCCAATTTAATTGCCAAATCAATGGCTTCGCCGCCGCTAACACCAAAAACCGTATATTCCAAATCGCCGGGCATTGTTTCTGCCAGTTTTTTGGCAAGCTCTGCCCTTTGTTTACTGATAAAATGATGGTTGCCTATATCTAAATCGTTTAAGGCAGTTTGCAAGGCAGATATAAGCTCCGGGTTTTTATGCCCGAGATTGAAAACACCGCCGTTTGAATGACAGTTGATTAATTTTTTTTCACCGGTAATATCCCAAATATAAGCACCTTCACGTTTACCGATGATAAATTCCATTCCGTATTCTTTAAACGTTTTTACTTTCCCCGACGAAACATGATTTGAAAAATCTTTGATTATTTGTTTTTTTTCGGATTTTGAATAAGTATTCATATTTTTTGTATTAAACCTAAATTGTTATAACTTCATAAATTCTATGATAATTTCATTAATCGTATTTTTCATTTTTTCTTTTGCAGCAGATAGTGCTTCGGGTATTTCTTCTTTGGCTTTTGCTAAAGCAAATACTTTATCAATATTTAATTTTTGTTTTAATTCATTATTGCCGTCAAAATATCCGCAAATTGCCCATAGCTTTTTATTGTGTTTTTGTACTAAAGCTGAAACTTTTGCCAAAAGTTTGCCGTTTAAGGTTTGCTTATCTATTTTTCCTTCGCCGGAAACTATAATATCAGCTTTTTGAATTTTTTCTTCCAAACGGGTTAATTTAAATATTAAATCACTTGCAGGAACTATATCGGCATTCAGCATTGCTGCCAATCCTCCGGCAAGCCCTCCGGCAGCACCACTACCTTTAATTTGCTGTACATCAATTTGGTATTTCCAATAAAAAATACCGGCAATGTGTTTTAAAGCTGTATCGAGAAATAAAATTTGCGAATTGGAAGCTCCTTTTTGCGCGGCATAGGTAAATGCTGCACCGGTTTTCCCGTAAAAAGGATTTTCTACATCAACCGCTACGCTAAGTTTTGCACCGTATTTTTCAATTAGTGAGCGCGAACGATCGATTTTTAAAATTCGTGTCAGGTTTTTTGCAACAGGACGCACTAATTCTCCTTGCCGGTTGTAAAAACGGATACCAAGTGCTGCCGCTATACCGGTGCCGGCATCGTTGGTAGCGCTTCCGCCCGCAAAAAGAATTATATTTTTGGCTCCTTTTTGCAAAGCATCGGCAATTAATTGCCCTGTTCCGTAAGTGCTTGAGTTCATCACATCGGGCTCATCTAAAAGTGTTAAGCCGGAAGCTAATGCCAATTCAATATAGGCGGTTTGCTTGCTTTCTTCAAGCAAATAGTAGGATTCAATATTGTTAAAAAGTGGGTCGGAAACTCTTAATGTGATTTTTCTAAAATCTACAACTTCTTTAATTGCTTGCAAAGAACCTTCTCCGCCATCAGCCAAAGCTACGGCATCAATATTTAAGCCTTTTATTTCTGAAAGAAATAAATTGCATATTTCCGTAGCACTTACAGAGCCTTTAAAACTATCGGGGGCAATTAAAATATTCATTGCATTTTTTATTTAAGCGGTGCTTTGCCAAAGTTAATAATTATTCTGCAAATTGAAGGGAATATATGGATTTAAGATTTGAGTATTATTTCGCACCTTTGGTGCTAATTTTTACTTTATTTAATAGTCATTGGGCTGTGCCCAATGCTATTTTATTCCGCACCTTTGGTGCTATTGCAACAGCTATGCTTTTAACCGACTGATAATCATCGTATCAATTACTTAACAA
>JALSLF010000056.1 GCA_026988445.1 Bacteroidales bacterium | reverse complement strand
ATGTCATTACGTTGCTTTAAAGCTAAACGAAGCCCGTCAGGCGTATTTATTATCCTATAAATATTTTTAAAGTCATCAATTTGAAGTCCGTGTTCAGGTTTATTATAGATATGCCTGATGTCGTAATTGACAATTTTCCAACTAAATTTTTCAACATTTATTTTTGTCAAAGTAAAAATAGTATCTCTTTGCCATTGAGTAACTTTTGCCAAATATTTTTTTTGCGCATTTGTATCTTTTTCGCGAATTGCTCTTTCTACAAATTCTTCCAAAGTTTCTTCCTTATCGTTTTGCGTTGCTTTAAAAACAAATCCTGTAGCAAGAGCTATCATCAAAATAATGTGCATCCAAGTAGGAAATTTTGTGTTTTTATCCGGTTCACTTTTTAAAACTCGCATTTGTAGCGGTTTTGGATATTCTTTTAATTTTCTTAAACCCATTTTTCAATCAAACTACATGCTAGTATTTTACCTAAATAGAGCGATTATCTACTTCAATAAGCAACAATCTATTGAGCTAAATCTGTCCCATGGCTTTTAATTGCAGATATTTATTGATGGTTTCAACACTCAAATTTTGCGGTTCGGTAAGTATGCTTTGGATACCGTATTTTTTTAGTTCTTTAACAATTAAACGTTTCTCGTAATTTAACTTTTCAACTACGGTTTTTAAATAAATATCATTTACCGTACGGGTTTCTTCGGATAAAACATCATACAACTCGGTATTTTTAAAAAACACAACCAAAAGCAAATGTTGTTTACTTAATTGTCGCAGGTATTTTATTTGGCGCATCATAGAAATATGCCACTCAAAATTAGTAAATAAAACCAATAAGCTTCGTTGATTAATTTTTCGCTTAACGGTTGCATAAACTTGCTCAAAGTTTGGTTCAGAAAAATTAGTTTGCTGATTATAAAGGCTTTCCAGTATTCTCTTCATTTGCATCTTACTGCGTTCTGCCGGTAAAAGACTGTGTATTTTATGCGAAAAAGTAATTAATCCGGCTCTATCATGCTTTAGCATGGCAATATTTGAGAGTACCAAACTTGAATTTATTGCATAATCCAATAAACTCATGCCTTCAAAAGGCATTTTCATATTTCTGCCCATATCAATCAAGCAAAAAACTTTTTGCGATTTTTCATCAAGATATTGATTAACCATAAGTTGAGAACGGCGTGCGGTAGCTTTCCAATTAATGGTACGGTAATCGTCGCCTTGTACATATTCTTTAATTTGTTCAAATTCAAGCGTATGACTTAATCGCCTGATTTTTTTTATACCCGCTTCGGTAAGTTTGTTTGAAACTGCCAGCAATTCATATTTACGCATTTGAATAAATGAGGGATATACGGGAACCGTTGTTTGTAAATCAAAACGCAATCGTCTGATTATCAGACCAAGTTTTTGTTTTATAAATACATTAAGCCTACCAAACTCGTATTCTCCGCGTGTATGTGGTTTTAAACTGTATTCATATATTTTTTCATTTCCCGCTTCAATAAATGTTTTTATCGAAAAATCACGTTTTTGAAACTGAAAAGGCAATTCATCAATAATTTCCAAGCTAAAGTTTATCTTGCTATTATTTTTCAGTCGGATGCTTATTTTATTAATATCTCCGTTTGAAAGCCTGTCGGGAACTTGCCGTTTGATACTCAAAGGATTGTTTTGACTGTACAAAAACAGTAAATCAAGAACGCTTGCTGCAAGAAAAAACAGTAAAAATACTTTTGTAAAAACATATATAAAAGGGAAAAAATGACCAAATACAAATAATCCGGCAATAATTCCCATGATTATGAAGAAGCGAGTAGAAAAGTATATGCTTAAATAAAAGTTTTTCATAAAAAACAATATTGACAGCTCAAAGAGCCAAGCTGCCGATTTTACAATAAATCATCGCGGCACTTCAACTTTATCAACTATTTGATTGATTACTTTTTGGATGGTAATACCTTCCATTTCCTTTTCGGGACTTAAAATAATGCGATGATTTAAAACCGGCTCAATAATTTCTTTAATATCTTCGGGTTTAACAAAATCGCGCCCGTGAATAGCTGCCAGTGCTTTACTTGCATTCATAATTGCCAAAGATGCCCTCGGCGATGCACCAAGGTATAGCGATGAGTTATTACGTGTTTGATGAACAATTTCGCTTATGTAACGCATCAGGTTTAATTCGATATGGATTTTGCTAACCGTTTGGCGATATTCTTTTATCTGCTCCGGCGAAAGTATTTTTCTAAGCTCATCAAGGCTTGTTAAATTATTGTTTTCATGATGACGGTTTAAAATAGCAATTTCCTCCTCTTTACTCGGATATCCGATATTTATTTTAAACAAAAAACGGTCAAGTTGTGCTTCGGGCAATTGATAAGTACCTTCTTGTTCAATCGGGTTTTGCGTAGCAAGAACAATAAAAGGCTCTTGCATTTTATATTGCGTTCCTTCAAGAGTTACTTGACGTTCTTCCATCAATTCAAAAAGTGCCGACTGGGTTTTGGCAGGCGCACGATTTATTTCATCTATTAAAATTATGTTTGAAAAAACAGGTCCTTGCCGGAATTCAAATTCGGATGTTTTCACATTAAAAACCGATGTTCCTAATATATCTGAAGGCATTAAATCAGGTGTAAACTGTATGCGCGAATAGCCTGTATCTATGGTTTTTGCTAATAATTTAGCTGCTAAGGTTTTTGCAATTCCGGGTACTCCTTCGAGCAATACATGACCATCGGCGAGAAGAGCTACAATTTGCAATTCAATCATTCGCTCTTGCCCTACAATTATTTTTCCGATTTCGTTTTTTAAATCGGCTACACTTTGTGCTAAAGCACTTAAATCTATACGGTTTTCAAAAATGTTATCTTCCATTAAAATAGTTTTACTTTATGTATTTGCAATGCATCTCAAAACAATATTAAACCTTTGGATAAACGAGCATTCTAATCAAACAAACGGGAAATATATATTGAGAAATTTGAGATAAGCATCAAATAATTAAATTTTAACGGCAAATATAATTGATTATTTATCCATTTCCAATTCAGGAATTATTCAGAATACACAAAAATCTGTTACTTTTGTATTCAAAATATTGAATTGATACAAATATGTCAGAATTTATAAATAATAAAGAAAAAAGAGTAGAAAATCTGTTTGCATTTAGCATAGGCATTATAAATCGTGAAAACGGAAAAAAATTAATTGAAAAACATCAATTTTCCATTGATCAACTCACACCGCACGATGTAATTGAAGTGGTGGATAAACTGGTGCGTACCGGAATATCTACTGAAATTATCAAAAAAAACATCGGGAAAATCTTAAATGTTTTTTACAAACCCATTGTACAATATCCTTGGGAAAAACCAAGAAAAGGTCATTTCTTGTATTACTTGATGCAAGAAAACCGTGCAGTGGAAAAATATCTTGATGAAATTAAAATTTCATTAAAATTAATTAATAAAAAAGCAAAGGCAGACGAAGACTATATAGGTGATTATCAGAAAATGCGTAATAACTTACTAAAATTAAATGAGTTTGTATTGCATTACGATAAAAAAGAAAATATTTTGTTTCCGTATATCGAGAAGGCTTTTGAAGATTACCGGTGTTTGCAAATTATGTGGTCTTTTCACGATGATATTCGTAAAAAATTAAAAGAACTGGAACAAATACTTAAAAAAGAAACACCTGATTTAAAAGAAATTAATAAAGAAGTTGCAGCTTTGTTTTTTTTAATTGTACCTATTGTTTTCAGAGAAGAAGCTATTTTATTTCCGTTAGCTTTAGAGCAAATTGCGCTTACTGATTTTGTACAAATGAATAAAGAAGCCGAAGATTTAGGCTATGTATATGATGTAAAAACGGACAAGGCAGATTTAGATGCTTTTGCCGAATTTGCAAAAATGCAAAGCAAACACAAAGAAACTGAAAATAATTTAAAAACAGGTGATATTGTAGATTTAGAAACAGGATTTTTGTTACCCGAGCAAATTAAAATCATGTTAAATACTTTACCCTTAGATATTACTTATGTTGATGAAAATGATGTAGTAAGGTATTTTTCCAGTCCGAAAGACCGGTTTTTTACACGCTCAAAAGCTATTATAGGTCGCACGGTGCAAAATTGCCACCCGCCGGAAAGTATCCACGTAGTGGATAAAATTGTAAACAGTTTTAAAACCGGCGAAAAAGACGAAGCTAATTTTTGGATACAAATGCGCGGTAAATTTGTTTTAATCCGTTATTTTGCTTTGCGCGATGAAAAAGGAAATTATAAAGGTACTTTGGAAGTAAGCCAAGACATTACGGAAATCCGGAAATTAGAAGGTGAACAAAGATTGTTGGATTGGGAATAAAATTTGTTATTTCGGTTTTACGACCAATTTAGTGGGCAATGTGTTATACTGTTTTGTTTGATTAACAGGTCAGATGTTAGAAGCCGGATGTAGGAAGTAAATAAACTTCAGTCATCTCACTTTAGTCTTCCAACTCAAAAAGTTCTATAAAAACACATTATTAAAATTATCTTTTTACCGTTTCCTCCAAATTTGCAGTAAAAGCTTATCTATGGATATTATTGGCTTTTCGCTACGACCATAGTTGTGGATTTAAGGATATAATTTGATAGTTTCCAAAGAGCAAGGATTTATTGTTGATAGAAAAAAAATATGTAAATTTGTACATAATCGT
>JALSLF010000055.1 GCA_026988445.1 Bacteroidales bacterium | reverse complement strand
TGCAAAAAAAGGTTCTATAATTGTATTTCACGACTCAATTAAAGCACGCAAAAATATGATGTATGCATTACCTAAAACGTTGGAATACTATGCCGAAAAAGGCTACCGCTTTGCCACATTAAATTTTGCAAACATTAAAGAAAGTGAGCCAAGTAAAGTAGAGCTTGCTCTTGCCTACGCTTTTTCTCGATAAAAAAGCAGAAACTAAATCTTTCATTAAAAAAGACCAATTGATTTTTATACTTGTTAAAGATAATTGATTATATTTGTAGTAAGTTAAATCTTAAAATTAAACAATTATGGAAAGTGGAACAGGTAAAATAATTGCCGCCTTTTTGGCAGGTGCAGCAGCAGGTGCAAGTTTAGGTTTATTATTAGCACCGGATAAAGGTGAAGAAACCCGTCAAAAATTAAAAGAAACTTTTGACGAACTTGGAGAAAAGGCACAAGAAGCCTATAAAAAAGCACAAGATGCTTACGAAAAACTCACGCAACAACAACAACAAACTGAAAAAAAGAAGGCTTAACTTTCGCTTCTGTTAATGTATAAAGATTCTTTAACTTACCGAAAACTGTATTTGCGAAGAATTATTTTTTTTAAACTTTTTGCTTTATCGGTAAACTAATATGAACTTAAGAATTTCCCTTTATTAATCCGGTTCAAGATTATCGGATATTAATAATTTCCCCTGCAAAGGGGAATTTTATTTAAAATAAAAAACAATGCAAGAAAACCAAGAATTTAATTTTTCCGGTGAAATAGGAAAACTAATTCAAGAAATCAAAGAATATATAGAGTTAAAATATGATATAGCAAGGCTTGATTTTACCGAAAAAATCGTTCGGATTATTTCGGTATTTTTTGGTATTATGACTTTTTTTGTAATTGTTCCGGGTGTTTTAATGTTTTTTTCTTTTGCTTTTGCATACTATCTTGGCGATATATTAGGAGCTAATTATTGGGGTTTTATGATTGTCGGAGGAATTTATTTATTTTTTGGAATAGTTTTTATTATTTTTAAAAAGAAATTTATTACAAAACCAATTATTAAAACTTTAACCGAAGCAATTTTAAAAGAAACAGAATAATTGCAGGACGAGCAAAAGGTAAAAACAATTAATAAACAGTATTACAACCACATAGTACGTCAATACATCATCATTACATCGCATGAATTATGAAAATTCAAAAAGAACACGAAATAACAAATTTTGAAGATTTACGTATAAAAAAAGCAGAATTGCAGAAAAAAGCGCGTAAAAAAGAAAAAAAAATACGAAAAAAAATTAATAAGCTTACTTCTAAAACCACTGTTCCTATGGTTTACGATGAGCTTTTATCCGAATTTGAATTACAAACCGGTTTAATGCAAATGCTGCCTTATATTTTAAAATACGGAGGACACATTACACACTTAAAAATATTTGATGGCATTAGAAATACTCCTTGGAAACGTTTTGCCGTAATGATGGCAGGTGCTTTTGGAACAGGACTTTATACCTATTATCATCTTACAAAAAAAGCAGAACAAAAGCAGAAACACCAAAAACAGCAAAAAACACATAATAAAGAAGAGAAACAGCAAAAAAAGGAAAACCAAAACGGCGATTTATTCATTTAATAAACTTCCGCAACGATTACAATAAACAGCCTGTACATCGTGATCTTCATGTAAACAATTAGGACAAACCTGTGTAATAATTCTTTCTTTTCGTGAAGCAAGAGCCATTTCAGTTGTTACTATACCTGTGGGAACAGCAATTATACCGTATCCAATAATCATGACTAAGCTTGCTATAAATTGCCCAACAGGAGTTGAAGGAGCAATATCACCATAACCTACCGTTGTAAGCGTTACAATTGCCCAATAAATTGATTGAGGAATACTGGTAAATCCATTTTCCTCACCTTCTACAAAATACATAATGGTTCCGATAATGATTACCAACATAATAACCGAGTACAAAAACACACTGATTTTTGCACGACTGGCTTTTAAGGCGGTAATAATTGTTTTACTTGCCGAAACATACCTGCTTAATTTTAAAATCCGGAAAATTCGTAATAAGCGCAATGCACGAATTACGATAAAGCCACTCATTCCACCAAAAACAAGCCCAAGATAGGAGGGGATTACCGAAAGAAAATCTATAATACCATAAAAACTAAAAATATAAGCTGCGGGTTTTTTAACAATCCAAATACGAAGAAAATACTCAATGGTAAAAAATCCGGTAATTATCCATTCAATAAGATAAAGCGTGTCGGCATACTCTTTATTAATACCCGGAACACTTTCGAGCATTACCACCAAAATGCTCATAACTATCGCAAAAAGCAAAAGCACATCAAAAGCTTTACCTTTCGGCGTGTCTGCTTCAAAAACAATTTCGTATAATTTGTCTTTGAGCTTACTCATAAAGTAATCAACAAAGGCATAAAATATTCAGACAGTAAATCGGAATATTTAAGCTTCGTCTTCTAAATAAAATATATCCTCAAGTTTAACATTAAAAAATTGAGCAATTTTTAAAGCTAAAACTGTTGAAGGAACAAATTTTCCTGTTTCAATGGCATGAATTGTTTGCCTTGACACATCCACTTTGTTTGCCAGTTCAGCCTGTGTAATCTTATGTCTGGCACGTTCAACTCTAATGGTATTTTGCATCGTTTTACTATTTATAGGTTACTATTTTCTTTTTCGGTTTCTAATTGAAAAAGCTCATCAAAATCTATTTCAAAATATTTTGCCATCCGGAGTGCCAAATTAATTGAAGGAACAAATTTACCGGCTTCAACGGCATGTATAGTTTGTCTCGACACATGAATAGCCTCTGCAAGCTCAGCCTGCGTTATTTTTTTTCGAGCTCTTTCCACTCTGATTGTATTTGATAATACTGCCATGATGTATAGTTATAATTATTGTATAATAAAGTTTCAAAAAGTGTACCAAAATCAACTTTAGTAAGCATAGAGTATTTTAAAATTGTTAAAAATCTTATTTTAATAATCTTTTTATACACTATACTTTGCTTTTAGCATTTTTTTAATATTGATTTCTTAGAACTTTTATCCTTGAAAAAAGTAAAAATAATAGATATAAATTCTATAAAACTTTAACTTTTTCAAATTTGTATATCCAATTTGTATGCCAATTTTTTTCTTTTGAAAATATATAAATTGGAAATAGATGTCTTTAAGCTAAATTAAGCGATTATCTTTTTATAGTGGAGGAGCTAAATAACAAAACACAATGGGTATTAAAGTGATGGATAATACAAAAAAACATTATGTTTATTGCCACGAATACACAAATTTTAAATAAGTTCATTTTATAGCATGATGAAATTTAAAAGTTTAAATTTGCTCGTTACTGGAGCAATAGAGGAATACTTTGCTAAAAGGGTTTGGATTTCAAAAGTTTACTTCGGTTTTGAGAAAACAAAAAAGCCCGCAGGAAAAATCCAACGGGCTAAATAAACAATTTATTTTGTGTTTTATCTAAGTGCAGCCTGAGCAGCAGCCAAGCGTGCAATCGGTACACGATAAGGAGAACAACTTACATAATGTAATCCTGCGCGATGGCAAAATTCAACTGATGAAGGTTCACCTCCATGCTCACCACAAATACCTAATTTAATATTTGGGCGTGTTTGTTGTCCTTTTTTTACTGCTGTTTCAACTAATTGTCCAACGCCTTCTTGGTCTAATACTTCAAACGGATCGTGTTTTAAAATACCTTTTTCAATATAAATCGGTAAGAATTTACCGGCATCATCGCGTGAGTATCCAAAGGTCATTTGCGTTAAGTCGTTAGTACCAAACGAGAAGAACTCGGCAGATTTAGCAATTTGGTCGGCTGTTAAAGCAGCACGCGGTATTTCAATCATAGTACCTACCAAATAATCAATTTTATCGCCTCTTTCTGCAAATAATTTATCGGCAGTTTTACGAACAATTTCTTCCTGCATTTTCATTTCGGCTAATGTTCCTGTTAAAGGAATCATAATCTCAGGATATGCTTTAATACCTTTTTGTTTAAGGTTCAATGCAGCTTCCAAAATCGCACGTGTTTGCATTTCGGTAATTTCAGGGTATGTATTTCCAAGACGACAACCACGATGCCCGAGCATTGGGTTAAATTCGGATAAATCTTCTACTTTTTGTTTAATTACCGAAACATCTACACCCATAACCTCTGCCATTTCTTGCTGTCCTTTTTCATCGTGAGGAACAAACTCGTGTAATGGCGGGTCAAGCAAACGAACAGTAACCGGTAAATCGTGCATTGCTTCAAAAATACCTTCAAAATCTTTTCTTTGAATAGGTAATAATTTTTCTAATGCTTCACGGCGACCGGTTTCATCCTCTGCCAAAATCATTTCGCGCATAGCAATGATTTTTTCGCCTTCAAAGAACATGTGCTCGGTACGAGTTAAACCAATACCTTTGGCTCCAAAATCACGTGCAACTTGTGAATCGTGCGGGGTATCGGCATTTGTTCTAACATACATGCGTGCATATTTATCCGATAACTCCATTAATTTACCAAAATCACCGCTTAATTCAGGGTCAATGGTTTCAATTTTACCATCATAAACTTCACCGGTTGAACCGTTCAATGAAATCCAATCGCCTTCTTTGATGGTTTTACCGTCCATTACCATGGTGCGGGTTTTGTAATCAATTTTAATGCTTCCGGCACCGGA
>JALSLF010000054.1 GCA_026988445.1 Bacteroidales bacterium | reverse complement strand
ACTCGCAAACAAAAAGCCCCACGAATTGACCAATCATTATTTTCAGATATAGAAATACCGGAAAATAAAACAAGGAAAGACAAAAAAATTTCACCGGCAAAAGAATGGACATTAATCGTATTTACATTAATCGTGTCGGTAATGACTGCAATAGCAACTTCCGGTTTTCTTAATCAAGCTGAATTAAAAATAAAAATATTATTTTTAACTGCCGGTGCATTGGCTGCATTTTTAAGCACAATACATTTGGGTAAACCTTTAAGAGCATGGCGTGCATTACTGAATATAAAAAAATCATGGCTCAGCAGAGAAATTCTGTTTTTCACTCTTTTTTACTTTTCGCAATTGGTGAATATATTATTTTTTAAAGTGCCGTGGTTTATAACAATCATCTTATCAATACTCTTGCTTTATTCTATTGATAGATTATATAAACCCGTACAAGTACATTGGAAAAACAAAATACACTCTGCACAAGTTTTATTTATAGCTTTGTCTTTTTATCTGATATTAAACAATTTATATCCGTATTGGTTTTTAATAATGATTTTAAGGCTCTATTTGTTCAGCACCCAAAGTTTAAAAGCGTTTTTTTCAGATAAATTCAAGATAAGTATAAGAATTGTACGTATTTTAAGTGTTTTCTTAACAGGATTATTTATCATTTCGTCATATCCATATTCCACAATAATAATAACCTTTAGCATTGGTGAAATTATTGACCGGATACTTTTTTATGATGAACTGGAACAAACAGATGTAAAAAAACTAATCAAAACAACTGAAAGTATAAGCAATTAATTATCAAGAATATACCGAATATGTAAAAAAAATCATAAAAATCTATAAAAATAATTTAAGAAATATTTGAAAATTAAAAGAATAATACCGACTTTTGCAAACCGATTTTCAGAAAAAAGTAAAACTTTATAGCGATGTCAAGAATTTGTGAAATAACAGGAAAAAAGTTGATGACCGGAAATAATGTTTCTCACTCAAAAAGAAGAACAAAAAGAAAATTTTATCCGAATTTGTTCAAAAAGAAATTTTATTTAGCGGAAGAAGACAGATGGATTACCTTAAAAATATCGGCTGCCGGTATTCGTAACATTAATAAAAACGGTTTAAAGAAAACATTAGACGAAGCCGTTAAAAAAGGTTATCTGAAAAGTTATTAATTTATAAAATAAAAAGAAAATGGCTAAGAAGAAAGGTAACAGAGTTCAGGTAATTTTAGAATGTACCGAACATAAAGAAAGTGGTATGCCGGGAACATCAAGATACATCACTACCAAAAACAGAAAAAATACACCCGGAAGACTTGAATTAAAAAAGTATAACCCGATTTTGAAAAAATATACTCTGCACAGAGAAATAAAATAATAAATTATGGCTAAGAAAGTAGTTGCAACATTACAAAAAGGTGAAGGTAGAACTTATTCAAAAGTGATTAAGATGGTAAAATCACCTAAAACAGGAGCTTACATTTTTAAAGAAGCAATGGTTCCTAACGACCAAGTTAAAGATTGGTTTAAGAAAAAATAAATTTTGGAATTAAAATATTACAAAAAAAGCTTTCTGCCCCGTGTAGAGAGCTTTTTTTGTTTGAATATTTACTATATTTGCTGAAAAATCAATAATTTACATTGGTTATTAGCTAATTTTTCCGGCTTTTTTAAATGGCTTATGTCCGGTTTTTTAATTAACTAATTTCTAATCAACTAATTATCTAATATAAACATGGCAGTTTTCGGATTATTTTCAAAAGACAGTAAAAAAGAAGATTTAGACAAAGGACTTGAAAAAACCAAAGAAAGTGTTTTTAAAAAGTTATCACGCGCGGTAGCCGGTAAATCAACAGTTGATGATGATGTATTGGATGAGTTAGAAGAAGTTTTAATCAGTTCGGATGTTGGAGTAGATACCACATTAAAAATAATTGACCGCATTGAAGCTCGTGTAAAAAAAGATAAATATCTAGGAACCGATGAATTAAACAAACTATTAAAAGAAGAAATTGAAGCACTTTTAATCGAAAATGAAGCCAGTACCAATAATGTGGATGAAAATTCATTTTCCGGTAAAGACGGAAAGCCTTATGTAATAATGGTAGTCGGCGTAAATGGTGTAGGAAAAACAACCACCATCGGTAAACTGGCAAATATGTTTAAAAAAGCCGGCAAAAGTGTTTATTTGGGTGCAGCCGACACTTTTCGTGCAGCAGCAGTAGAACAATTGGTAATTTGGTCAGAAAGAGTAGGCGTGCCAATTGTAAAACAAAAAATGGGTTCCGACCCTGCATCTGTAGCTTATGATACACTGGATTCTGCCATAAAAAATAAAGCCGATATTGTAATTATTGATACAGCAGGTAGATTACACAATAAAATTAACCTCATGAATGAGTTAAGCAAAATTAAAAAAGTGATGCAAAAACTCATTCCCGATGCACCCCATGAAATTTTATTGGTATTAGACGGTTCAACAGGGCAAAATGCCTTTGCACAAGCCAAGGAATTTACCAAAGCTACCGAAGTAAATGCCATTGCTTTAACAAAACTTGACGGAACAGCCAAAGGAGGAGTGGCAATAGGTATATCCGACCAATTTAAAATCCCCATTAAATATATCGGTATAGGCGAAGGAGTAGAACATATCCGCTTATTTGACAAAAAAGAGTTTGTAGATACTTTGTTTAAGTAATATTTTCTTTTGTCAAAAATTAAAATTCCGCAGGCTATCTAAAAATAAAATTTATCCGTAAATATCTATAAAAAACATTAAATATATCCGACAAAAATCAAAAAATCAATGATTTTGTCGAATATACTCGACAGAAAGATTATAATTAACACATTTGTATAGTATATTGGACAGTGTTTAAGCTAAATTAAAAACTCGATTTAACACTTTCAACAAATTTCAATAAAACAACAATTTCAAAAATTACAAACAAATACTCAATTTTGAAAAAAAATAAAGTAAATATTATCACACTGGGCTGTTCAAAAAATACGGTGGACAGCGAACATCTCGCAGCACAATTACGCGCAGGAAAAACCGAAGTTTTATTTGATGCCGATGATACAGCAGGAGCAAATACTATAATCATCAATACCTGTGGTTTTATAAAAGATGCCAAAGAAGAAAGTATTGATACCATATTAAAATTTGCCCGTTTAAAAGAAGAAAAACAAATAGACAATTTATACGTAATTGGTTGTTTATCTGAAAGATATAAAAAAGATTTAGAAAAAGAAATTAGTGAAGTAGATCAATATTTCGGAGTTAACGATGTAAATAAAATTCTGAAAACATTGAATACCAAATTCAAAAACGAACTAATCGGCGAGCGCGAACTTTCTACACCAAAACACTATGCTTATTTAAAAATATCCGAAGGCTGCGACCGTACTTGCTCATTTTGTGCCATTCCGCTTATTCGCGGTAAACACAAATCCATTCCCATGGAAATACTTATTGAAGAAGCCGAAAATCTTGCAAAAAAAGGAGTAAAAGAACTCATACTCATAGCTCAGGATTTAACTTATTACGGTTTGGATTTGTATAAAAAGCAAATGTTACCCGAACTCCTAAAAAAACTGGTAAAAATTGAAAGACTAAAATGGGTACGTTTACACTACTCCTATCCTGCTTTATTCCCTGATGAACTGATTGAACTCATAGCTAAAGAGCCGAAAATTTGTAATTATTTAGATATTCCCGTCCAACATGTAAGCAATTCCGTTTTAAAACGTATGCGACGTGCACACGATAAAGAAAGCACCTTACAGCTATTTGCTAAAATAAAAAAAGCAAATCCCGATTTGGTTTTACGCACAACGCTTTTGGTAGGTTATCCCGGCGAAACCAAACAAGATTTTGAAGAACTTAAAGAATTTGTTCAAAATACGAAATTTGATCGTTTGGGAATTTTTACTTACTCAGAAGAAGAAGGTACTTTTGGCGCAGCCAATCATAAAGATGATGTAGCCGAAAAAACCAAAACCGAACGTGCCGAAGAAATTATGCGTTTGCAAGAGCAAATATCTTTTGAGCTTAATCAAAAACGCATCGGTAAATCTATGGAAGTGCTGATTGACCGGAAAGAAGATGATTATTATGTGGCACGCTCCGAATACGACTCGCCTGAAGTAGATAATGAAATACTGATTTTTACAGATGATAAATTAACGATTGGTGATTTTTACAAAGTAAAAATTACCGATGCACGTGAATATGATTTGTTTGCAGAAATAGTGTAAGAGCAGCATATATAATTGAAATAAATATTTTGACGCTGATTATTAGAGTATTTTTTTCATAAGTATCCCGTCATATATTTTTTTCTTTACTTAATTATTTTCTGAATTTCAGAAATAGACTTTCCCGTCATCTCTGCAATTTTTTCTATTTCCATACCGGATTTATGAAGGTTTAATACAATTTGTTTTAATTGTTCTTCTTTCTCTCTGCGTTCTTGTTCAGCAATTTGTTCGGCTTTTTGTTTTTCTTTTTCCTTTTGTTCAATAATTTCTTTTTGTTGGGCAATATACCTTTCAGTACGTTCCAGTTCTTCAAGAATATCATCTTCCACTTCCATAGTCTCCCTAATTTCAGGCTTGGCAAATGCTTTAATTAACCGCCGAATAATGGGTTTATATTCTTCGGGGTAGTTTTCTTCGTTTATATCAACCTCATGTACTTTGC
>JALSLF010000053.1 GCA_026988445.1 Bacteroidales bacterium | reverse complement strand
ATAAAAGGTATTATTTCTGAAAAGTATCGGGGATATTCCATTAAAATAATTTAAATAGATTTAAACGAATTTACTATTTAGAATTTTAATTTCCAAACTAATTACTACTTTTAACCTGAAATATATTGATATGCAAAAGAAAAGTTTGTAAAAGTGGATTATGTATAAATTGATTAAGGCTTTCAGCCTTTTTAAAAAATAAATTTCGCATAAGTATTTTAAACTATTTGTTAACTTGCATTAATACAGTATATTAAATATGGCTATTAACTAAACAAGGTTGAATTATTTTGCAATTTTTTTGTTTACAATCGTCCAATTTAGCACGAAATAAAATTAAATTCTTTTTAAAAAACAGATGAGTAGGATTATTTTTTTTACGGGAAAAGGTGGCGTGGGAAAATCAACACTTTCGTCGCTTACTGCAATAAACTTGGCAAACTCAGGGAGAAATACGCTATTGGTATCTTTAGATCCGGCACACAATTTACAGGATATTTTTGAAATGAAGTTTTCGGGAAAGGCAAAAAATATTAAGGATAAACTTTCCGTTATACAAATAGACATTAAAAAGCAAAACGAGCAATATTTACAAAATACCTTAGAGAAAATTGAGCGAATTTATCAATATCAAACTGCGTTTAGTATAAAAAATTATTTTAAAGTGCTTAAACATGCTCCCGGATTAGAAGAATACGCACTATTACAGTCATTTACCCAAATTGTTAATAAATATCAAACAATAGAATATCTTATCTTTGATATGCCGCCAACAGCATTAAGTTTACGTTTTTTTAGTCTTCCGGCAAACAGTTTAATTTGGATAAATGAGCTTAGCAAATTACGCAAAGCCATTCTGAAAAAAAAAGAAATTATTAGTAAAATAAAATTTGGGAAAAAAGAGATTGAAACCGACAAAGTTAATAATCAACTCAGCTCATTAAATAAAGAGCATGCCGCAATGTTATCTTTGTTAAAATCGGAAAATACCAAAATAAACATTGTACTCAATCCTGAACAATTATCTGTTAATGAGGCTCAAAGCATAAAAGAGCAGCTGAACGATTTAGATTTAAGTGTTTTTAAGTTTATCATCAATAAACACACCGGAAATATTGATACGCAAAAATTATTTGACAATTCACTTCAAATTCCGGCAAATAACAGAGCTTTAATTGGAATAGATGAGCTACAAAAATTTATTCATAAAAAACAATTAAGAGCAACTCTAAACCAATGTATCAAATAATTTCGTAATTTTGCATCCGCAGCAGACCGTTCTATCGCTGTTCCGCGAATAGCGGAAAAGAGGAAAGTCCGGGCAATGCAGGGCACCGCACTTCCTAACGGGAAGATCCTCGTGAGGGGATAGTAATGTAACAGAAAATAACCGCCCACTTTCGGGTGTGGTAAGGGTGAAAAGGTGAGGTAAGAGCTCACCGGTACTGCGTGCGAGCGTGGTAGCCGTACATCTTGCGGATTGAAAGATCAAATATATCCCGGTTTCGCTTTCGAGCGAGTCGGCTTGCCCGGCTGATGCTTTATGCAATCGGGAGGGGTAGATCGATAAAGCCGTAGAGCAATTTGCGGCGTAGATAAATGATAGAAATCAGTGAAAACTGATACAGAACCCGGCTTACAGGTCTGCTGCTTTTTTATTAATTTGGTGTATTAGTATATTGGTATATTAGTAAATTGGTGTATTAGTATAACTTGTCTGACTTTCGGCGGATTGGTAAATTGGTATAACTTGTCCGACTTTCGGCGGATTGATAATTAAATCGAATAATTATTGACAAATTAAGCAAACCATCGAGTTTTACTAATTAATCTTATTGAATTAAAACGTTCAAATGTCCTGTCGGACGATTTGAAGTTTATAGCCATTATTCAACACCCTTGATTAATCCTTTGGGATATTCAATATCGGTAAGAAATAATCCTTGGGCAGGTACTGAAAATCCGGCACTTGAGCGGTTTTTATCTTCAATTATTTTTCTAAAATCATTAACGGATATTTTTCCTTTTCCGACATCAATAAGTGTTCCTGTAATGGCACGTACCATATTACGTAAAAAACGGTCGGCTTTTATGCGGAAAACAAGTACACTTTTTTCAGTATAAAACCATTTAGCTTCATAAATTTTACATATATTGGTTTTAACTTGAGTTCCGGTTTTACTAAAACTGGTAAAATCGTCATAATTAAGCAGTAGGCCTGCGGCTTGATTCATTAGTTCAATATCTAAATTAAAGCGGTAATACCACGCAAAATCAGTTAAAAACGGATTTTTTTTAAGGCTGATACGGTACTCATAGCTGCGTGAAACTGCATCAAAACGCGTATTCGCATCGGCAGGTACATCATATATTTGGTAAGCCGCAATATCCTGAGGTAAAAGTTTATTAATTTTATCGATAAAACCGGCTTTGTCGGAAATTTCTTTTTGCGTATCAAAATGCAACATGTAAAATTCGGCATGTACACCGGTATCCGTTCTCCCTGCTCCTACAACATAAGTATTTTCTTGTAAAGCTATGCTTATTTTTTGGTTTAATACTGCTTGCACGCTTAGGGCATTGTTTTGAATTTGCCAGCCGTGATAGGCTTTTCCGTTATAACTGATGTGTAAAAAATATCTATGCATAGATATTGAAAAATTAGCACAAATGAGAAAATATATCTATTCACACTCTATTTCTATAGATGTAATGAACCAAAATATGTTGATTAATTAATAATAGAGGCTTGTAATGTAAAAAATGAATGGTTTTCACTTACTTTATCGAAAAGGTAATTTAAGGGGTTATTAGACCTTAATTTCATTTCAATAATACTCAAATCGGGTTTGTTAATTTCGTTACTTTCAAAATAGGAAGATACTTTTTCGTAAAAATCCCTTAATTCATTGTCTGATAATTTATTTACAAAATCTAATTTTTCTTTAAGTGTATCTATTTTACTATTGTGCAAATAATTACCGGCAGTAAATGATAAAGAGTTCCCTGCTGCTCCCAGTAAAAAAATTCCTTCGTTCTCTCCTATTTTTGATGTTTCATTAAAAATATCTTCTGAATATTGTACAATATTGTGCAACATTTCAAACATAATTTTAAAAATCCTTTTTTTAAAGTCTAAACTACCTTGCACTTGTGCATCAATAATTGAAAGCAGGTTAATCAGATTATCCTGATCAAAAGCCCCGTTAAAATTAAGTAGAATATTTTCGCGAAGTAAAGTTTTATGCAGTCTTTTAATTTTTTCAAAAGAATATTTCCATTTGTCCAGTTCTGTTTCTTCAGTTTTACCGCTTAAAGGAATTTCGGTTCGTAAATAAAAATAAGAAAATGTATCATTTACTTTTTGAAAATCAAACAATAATTTACTTCCGGTTTTTCTCGCCATGGCAATAAGCCCCAAACCGGCACCGCCTTTATCTGATATTTCACCTGTAATCAATACTTCTTGATAATATTTTTTTAACTCTACGGTTGAAAGGCTGTTTACTTTATCAAGCATTGATTTTAAGTTATCTATATTCTTATTTTCAATAATATTTCCGGTGGTAATGTAGTATTTTTGATTTTGTTTTTGCAATACTAAAATTCCGGAATCATCGTCCATTTCACCATTGGCATCTTGATGTTTGGTAACATTTTGCAGGCATTCAACCATTACAAAATATATTTTCTTTTTTAATTTTGATGTATCCTCGCTTCGTTCAAGAAAAGTTTGTGCCAGTGATAATAAATTATTGGTTATCGAGTTGGAAAATTTACCACAATATATATATTCATAATTTTGCTTATCAATCCCTTGGATTAGGCTGTATGCTAACTTTAGTTGATGTGCATGTATATTTTTGGTTTTAGGCAATTTACTCATATCGGTTTGTAATTATTTAGTATCTCAAATATAGGTATTTTTTTTAGGAATGACAAGTTTGTTTTAATTTTTAAATGGTTAAAACTTGTCCAGCTTTTGGCAGACTGTAGCTGGTAGCTGGGCTGGTTTCTATTATTTAATGATTACATGTCCGACTATTGGCGGATTGATTATTGATTATCTCGTCCGACCACAGCTATTCTATCAGTTTAAAAACGCTGACAGGTGCTAATCCTGCTGTTTTAGCAGCAAAACTCTGACAGGTGCAATCGCACGCTGTCAGGTTTTGGGTTTATTTTTGAACGGGCTGATCATTTTTATACTCAATTTTATTAATTAGTTTACCTAGTTCATTATAAATTTTCCAAACTCCTTCTTTTTTATCATGAATGTATTTTCCACTTTCTTCAACAGTACCGTTTTCATGATAAAAAATCCATGCTCCTTCTGCCAAGCCGTTTTGATATTCACCAACTTGTTTTAAATTACCGTTTTGATAATATACTTTCCATACACCGGAAAATTTATCGTTTTTAAAGGTCCCTTCCGAATAGAGTTCTCCGGTAGGATAATAGGCTTTCCAAGCACCGCTTTTTTGATTATGTACATAAGGTCCTATTTCCGCTAGTTTCCCGTTAGGGTAAAATTTGGAATAGTTACCTTCTATGTTATCATCAATATAAAAGCATTCGCTCATTCGAGTGCCATCTTTGTAGTAAGAGAAAAAATTACCGCTTAATTTTCCGTTTTTGTAAAAGCAAAGTCGCTCCAACTGACCGTTTTTATAATATACCCAAAGGGTATCTATAAAATTATCAGCTATTTTTTTGCC
>JALSLF010000052.1 GCA_026988445.1 Bacteroidales bacterium | reverse complement strand
TAGGATGTGGTTTGATACAAAGGTACTGCTCTTGAAAGTGTATCGCCATCAGGAGTATGCCCTGCATGTACCTGTAATGTTTCGTAATGATAATTTTTTTTCATGACTCTGATTTTTATTTTATTAATAAATTATTTGTTTTAATTTTCTATATATAACCTAAATTGAGCGATTATCTTCTTCAATAAGCACCAATCTATTGAGTTAAATAGATTTACAAAAAAAGACTCAAATACCTAAAGGTATTCTTACTTTTTTTTCTAAACTTTTTATTCTCAATATCTTGGCACTTATTTTTGCACATAATCGCTCAATTTAGGTATGAATTAATCTCTTGCTTTGCATTTTTTTCAAAAAGCGTATAGTGTATTTCCGTTAAGGCTTTGTTGGTATCTTTTTCATCTACTATTAGGTATGTAACTGCATCGGAAGCTCCTATGGAACTCAACTGAATGTTAATACCATGTTCGGAAACCGCTGATAAAATACGTGCAGCCACACCATAAGCTTCGGTCATGCCGTTTCCTACAACCGCAATTAAGGATACATCTTTTTTAACAATTATATTGGTTAAAACCTGTAAATTTAATTTACTGATTAACTGATAAGCTTTGTCAATTATATCTTTGTCAATAAGTAGATTAATTGCAATTTGCGAAGTAATAACCGAGTTGATATTGATGTTATGTAAGTGCAACTCTTTGGTGATTTCGGATAAAATACCCGGAATATAACCCACTCCCGGCCCTTGTAGTTTTAAAATTCCTGTATTTTTATCCACAGTAACACTTTTACTTACTTCGGGATGAATTGAAATATTATTGTCAATAATGGTTTGTGCTGTTTTTTTATCCGCATTGTTGATATTAAAAAGCCTTATCGGGATATTTGCCAAACGTACCGGCTCAACAGTACGCGGATGCAGAATGCCTGCTCCGAAATAGGCTAATTCAGCAGCTTCGGAATAAGTTAAATGCTTAATTCTTTGCGGATTATTTACATGTTTTGGGTCGCCGCTCATAAAACCGTTTACATCTTTCCAAATATCTAAACTTTCTGCATCTAAACAGTAAGCAAATGCAGCTGCACTGTAATCGGTTCCTCCTCTACCCAATAAAGTAAGTTCCGATTTTTTTGATACTCCGTAAAATCCGGGTACTAAATAAACAATATCTTTTGTGAAATTAATTGGAACTTGTTTTTTTGCAGCAATTAAATCAATACTTGCATTTCCAAAGATTCCATCGGTAACTAAACCGGCTTTTTCGGGATATACAATTTCCGAAGCAATATTTTTATCGGCAAAAACTCCTTTAAGCAGTATTACACTCAACTTTTCTCCAAAACTTAAAACATAGTCGTGTGCTTTTTCCGGAATATAACGGATATAATAAATTCCTTGCAAATACTGGCGAAGATTTCTTAATTCTTTGTTTAATTCATCAAGGGTGTTTTGCCTGATTTTATCATTATCTATCAGCTCAATAATTATTGATGATTTGAAATGCAGAATTTCTTCAAATATCCGGTTTAAAGAGCTTTCTTCGCTTAATAAGTTTTCAAGGCTTTCTTTAAGTTTGTCGGTAATTCCCAAAAATGCAGAAACTACAATAACAGGTTTTTGTTCGTAGGATTTTAAAATATTGATTATTTTTTGTACCGAATCTTGGTTTTTCAGTACCGAACCTCCTATTTTTAAAACAATTTTTTTTGACATGATTTAATAGTTTTGATATGGATTATTATTTTTTTGATAATATAATTTTATGAGGTGATAAGTACGTAGTACTTATTCCTATGGAAGTATGCGTAAGATTTTAGTTTAAAAACCGATTAAAAAAATCCTACGCTATCGCATGCGCATCCAAATTGAAGATAGAATCAACAATGAATTGGCATAAATAGTCTGAATTACAAAGAATAAATTCATGATACAAGTTTTTAAATTTATAATCATCAAGGATTTTCCTTGATTTAGGTATTGGCACCTTGCCCGTGCGGGCAGGTTGTCAGAGTTTCACAGAGCCTAATCTCTCCACTCTTCTGTATAAATTCAAACAACTTTTCAATTAAGAAAGGTGATTTGAAATAACGCAACAAAACTATGTTAAAGATTTTTATTCGCCAAATTTTTAATAAATATTTTTTGTTTTTTAATTTTAATATATTGATAATCAGATTAAAACATATTCTATATTTTTACTGTTTTATCGTTTACTTGTTAGCTGTCCGCTCGAAAGTGAACAAACTATATAATCATCCTACACCCAACATCCTACATCTAACACTTAACATCATAAATTCAACTACTCATATCTTAAAGCAATAATCGGATCTAATTTTGAAGCCTTAACTGCAGGAAACATTCCTGATGCCAAACTTACCAACAAACACAAAACAACTCCACCCAATATCCATACCCAAGGTATAATGAATGAAGTGCCTATTGATAATGCCACTAAATTACCTATTAAAATACCCAAAATAATACCGAGAACACCTCCCAACTGCCCGATAACAATAGCTTCAAAAAGAAATTGTTGTTTTATGGTTGATGATTTTGCACCAATTGCTTTCCGGGTACCAATTTCACGGGTACGCTCTGAAACAGAAACCAACATAATATTCATTAAACCTATTGCAGCACCAAAAAGGGTAATAATACCTATGATTGTGGCAGCAATGGTAACAAAACTTATGTTTTCCAAAAGCATTTGTGCCAAATTATCACTTTTGGAGATGTTAAAATCGGTTTCATCGGTAACATCCAATTTTCGGATTATTCGAAAGAGTCCTTCTGACTCTCCTATTGCAATATCCATAAGTTCCGGCCTGTCCGGCATCACATTTATTTTAAACGACATTCGCGGGCGCGAAAAATATTGCCGTACATTCGTTACCGGAATCATACAAGCCCTGTCGTTACTAAAACCGATACTGGCACCTTTGGTTTTCAATACTCCGATTATTTTATAACGTTTTCCTCCGATGGAAATTATTTTATTTAATGGGTCTTCTTTTTTCTTGAAAAGTTGACTTTTAAGTTCGCTGCCGATAATAGCCAAATTTCTACTGTTTTGAATTTCTGTTTCGGTAAAGTTTCGTCCTTTATCTATTTCGTAGCCTCCGGTAAAGAGGTAATTTTCGTCTGCGCCAATAACTAAGGTATTGGGGTCGGTTTTTTCCGATTTATATTTTGCAGTTGCTGTTCCGGTTGCAAAGATAGAAACACTAACTTTTGCCGGAAAATTAAACTCTTTTTTAAAACGTTGTGCTTGTTTGAAACTTATGTACGAAAAATTTTTGGCTCTGTATCTTTTTTTCCCTATCTGAACACGCATGCCTCTACTTTCAATAGTAAAGGTGTTGGCGCCCATCATTAAAAATTTGTCGCTAATTGAATTTTTTATGGCATCAATAGCCGTTAAAATACCCACTAATGCCATGATGCCGATAGCTATAATTAATATGGTAAGAATTGAACGCAAAAGGTTTGACCTAATGGAATCAATAGAAATTTTAAAATTTTCTTTTAAAAGGTCCGGTATAAATATCATGACTTATAATTTTAAAGCAAATATACATTTTTTTACTACTTAATTTAACAAATAATAACAATTTTCAACTTTATAATTATCTAAATATTTATACTTTTGTGAGATTGAATATAAAATTAAGTAATTTAACTAATAATTATGAACAGCGAAATTATAAATGCTTATTTAGCACACGAAAAAGAAAGAAATGCCAAAGGCATTCCAGCCCTGGCACTTAATTCTGTACAAGCAGCAGAAGTTTGCAAATTATTGGAAAAGCCTGAAAAAGGTGAAGAAGATTTTTTAATGCATTTGTTTACGCAAAGAATATCTCCAGGAGTAGATCCGGCTGCAGAAGTTAAAGCAAATTTTCTTGGCGACATCCTTAAAGGAGCAAAAAGCAGCCCTTTAATTGATAAAACAAAAGCCATTGAAATATTAGCTACCATGATTGGTGGGTATAATGTAAAATACCTTATTGAAGCATTAAAGGATGATGAATTAGCAGATAAAGCCGTTGAAGCATTATCGGGAATCACATTGGTTTACGATGCTTTTGATGAAGTATTGGAACTCTCAAAAACCAATGAAGCCGCAAAAAAAGTAATGCAATCTTGGGCTGATGCGGAATGGTTTACTTCAAAACCGGAACTTCCCAAAGAAATTACCGTAAAAGTATATAAAGTAGATGGCGAAATCAATACCGATGATTTTTCTCCGGCATCAGATGCTTCTACGCGTTCTGATATTCCTTTGCACTCTTTATCAATGGGAGCAAGTAGTTTTCCTGACGGGATTAAAACGATTGCCGAATGGCGCAAACAAGGATATAAAGTTGCTTTTGTTGGCGATGTTGTAGGTACAGGTTCATCCAGAAAATCGGCTACAAACTCTGTTTTATGGCATATTGGTGAAGAAATTCCTTTTGTACCTAATAAAAAACGCGAAGGCGTAATTTTGGGTGGAGTAATTGCACCTATTTTCTTTAATACTGTTGAAGATTCCGGAGGTTTACCCATTGCCTGTGATGTTACTAAAATGAAAAGAGGTGATGTAATTACCATTAATACCGAGAAAGGTGAAATCACTAATCAAGATGGCGAAATAATCTCTACCTTTGAATTAAAACCCGATACTTTGGCTGATGAATATCGTGCCGGCGGACGTATTCCTTTAATTATCGGACGCTCGTTAACCGA
>JALSLF010000051.1 GCA_026988445.1 Bacteroidales bacterium | reverse complement strand
TCTGCCGGATAATCCGGAAATGTGGCAATATCATTACCAATAAGAGCTGAGGTGTCAGAAAATTGCATTCCGGTAAGCTGCATTCCGTCACCGGAATCGCCGGAAAATTTAATGACTACTCTATCCAGTTCTTTAACAATTTTTTCGCTCATGATTAATATATGTAGTTTTTATATTATTTTTCCAACGCAAAGTTATTATTCTTATTTTAATTATGTGAATATATCGATATAAATTTACATCAATGTTTTCCCTTATTTCAATCGTTTGCAAAGAAAAAACTATTTAGACTCAGTATAAATAGGCTCTTATGACTTATTTTTACTAAGTTTGCAAAGTCATAAAAAATATTTTTTATAAAAAAATATTATACATGCATAGTATTTATGTTTTACAACATTGATTTAAAAAGAATAATTTAATGATGCAAAAATAAGAAAAGTATTATTAATAACACTGTTCTTATTTATATTAATTCTAAATTACTAAAAAAATGAAACAAGAATGGTTTAATTAATTAAAAATAAGCTCATGAAAATAATTTTAAATAATCGACAGGAAATAATTCCCGATAAAGAAAAAATGACACTTCAAGAATTAATTTTGTACAAAAATTATTCGTTTCATATGCTGGTAACAAAAGTAAATGACCGGCTTATCAGAAAAGAAGAGCGGGATAAAACGATGGTTAAAGATGGAGATAATGTACTGGTTTTACATCTGATAAGCGGTGGTTAAGTATTAGCCGGTTTACCTTTTAAACGCAAATTGCTTAATGATAAATTTAAGTTCAATTTAAATTTCAGCCAACAGAATGAAAGAATGTATTGCAAAAATACATGAATAGTATTATTTTTGTACAAATTATTAGTCAATGGAAATTCCTCTACATAAAGTTTTTCAAAGTTTTATCAAAAATAAATACCTGATAACAGCAGTAGCTTTTTTTATATGGATTGCTGTTTTAGATTCGTATAGCTGGTATGATCGAATACGACTGGAAAAAAATCTTACTAACTTGAAAGCAGAAAAAATATTTCTTGAGAAAAAAATTAAACAAGATTCAATAAATCTTCATGATTTAAAAACGAACAAAAGCAATCTGGAAAAATTTGCACGTGAGAAATATCTTATGAAAAAAGATAATGAAGATGTTTTTGTAATTGTTACCGAAGAAGAGGAATAAGCTCTTTATTTCTTTTTTTGAACAGATACTAAAACCACCCCCAAAATACTAATCACTCCGCCCAAAATTTCAATATTCAAAGGAGTTAAACTTAAAAATATCCATGCACTCAATAATGCAAAAAATCCTTTTGTGCTAATAATAATCGAAGTTTTAAATGCCTGAATATATTGTAATGATTTATAAGCAAACACTATTGTTATAAAAACTTCCAGAAAAGAACCTAATGAGAGTAATACCCATGCTTTTATTGGAATACTTAAAGAAAGCTTTTCAATAATCGCTATAATGACAAATCCCAGAAACAATATAATAGCCCGCACCACAGATAAAACGCCCGGATCAATAGTTTCCCGTTTTTTTCGTGCAATAATAGTAGCTATTGAAAATAAAAAAGCTGCAAAAAACACATATTGAGTACCGGGCTTAAACAAATCATTTAACGAATGAAAACCATTAAGGCTTAAAGCAAAAACACCTCCTAAGGCTAAAACAATACCTACAAACTGAATTTTATTAAAGGATTCTTTTAAAAAAATCACCCCAAAAATAACAACTAAAACCGGCCCGATGTTTCCGATAAAAGATACTACTCCCGGATTTTCCATTATCAAAATAGCATAATAGAACAAACCGGTTGCAACAGCTTCCAAAATAGAAACAAGCATTAAATTTTTTGTAATACCCCTTGCCGATTTACGAAAGCTGAATTTATTACGACTGCGTATAGTAAATAAGTAAATAAAATTCCAGATAGTTCCGGTTAAAAACCAAAAGAAACCAAATTGGTAAAAATTTACATATTCAAAAGATAGTTTACTGAAAATAAATGAATTTGCTAAAGCAAGTGATGCTAAACCCGCATAAATATATCCTGTAAGTTCCTTTTTTGTCATCTAATTGTTTTTACGTTTAACCATTGAAATGGCAATAATACCTGCAATGGTAAAAGCACCACCAATTAACTGATTTCCATGCATAATTGTATGTAAAAAAAGATAAGAACTAATTACCACTAAAACACTTTTTGTACTCATAATAATATTGGTAAGCGAAACTTCTATGTATTTGAATGAATAGTAAGAAGTTAAAATTGCCAAAAAGGGACCCATAAAAGCACCGGCTGAAATAAATAAAAATGCATCAAAACCAATTTTAAAAGTCAAACCTTCGTACAACATAAATGAAAAAGATACCAACATTAATAGTATTGTTCGGGAAATACTTAAAACGACCGGTTCGATACGCTGAATATTACTTTTTGCAATAATAACGGCAATAGCATAAAACAAAGATGCAAAAACAATATAAGCGGTAGCTTTTGAAAAAAGTGCGCTAAAAGAAGTTTCAGGGCTATAATTGATAATCAAAACGCCAATTAATGTAATCGTAATTCCTAAATATTCTCCTAATTTAAACCGTTCTTTAAGAAAGAAATAGGCAAGAATTAAGGTAAAAACCGGACCTAAGTTTACCAAAAAAGAAATAACTGCCGGGTTTTCAGAAAAATTAATAGCAGAAAAAAATAAAATAGTACCGGCTGTTTCAAAAACAGCATTACTAAAAATAGCAAAACGTTCTTTTTTGGAATATTTTTTCAGGCTAATTTTCTTACCTGCTATTTTAATAAAAAGCAAATTTAAAATCAGCGCAACTAAAAACCAATAAAAACCAAATTGAAATAAGTGTACTCTATTTAAAGCCGATTTACTGAAAATATACACACTTGCCAAAGCCAAGGTAGCAATAAATGCCAAAATAAAACCCTTTCTTCTGTTTTTATCTTCCATAATTATAAGCACTAATATTGTGCAAAAGAATAAAATAATCCCGATATAATAAATTTTTTCAGAAATGGTTTAAATTTTGATGTTTCAAAGCTGAAATATATGAAAAGAGAAAAAACTACGTTTAGACTGTATTAAACCTAAATTGAGCGATTATCTAATTGATAAATGTAATCAAATTAATAAAAATGAATAGATACTATATAATCATACTACTACTGACATTTGAAATGTTCATGCATGCACAAGAACTATTAAATATAAAAGACTTAGATACATGTAAGGTATTTTCATCAATGGAAGAAGCGCTTAAAGTACCTGAAAAAGTATTTGTTTTAGATTTAAGTGCAAATAATTTAAAGACCGTCCCTATTGAAATAATAAAACTAAAAAATCTACAAGTGTTAAATTTGGCAAATAACTCAATTACAGAATTGCCGCTTGAAATTTTTGAACTAAAACACCTACAAATTTTAAATCTTGAAGAAAATCGTTTAAAAAACTTACCCGATAGTATATCAAAATTAAAGAACTTATACAACTTAAATTTAACTCGTACAAAAATACCGGCTATTCCCGAAAGTTTTTCAGAATTAAAAAATCTGAGGATTCTAAACCTTTCATGGAATCAACTTAAAGACGATTCAATTAAGCCAATTTTTAAACTAATACAATTACAAGATTTAAACCTTATGCGTAACCAAATTGAGTTTTTAGATTCTTCAATTTGTGAAATGAATGAGCTGCTTTACTTAAACCTAAACTTTAATCCTTTAAAAAAACTTCCGGATAATTTTGGAAATTTACAACAACTAATTGAACTGGATTTGGGCAAAAACACAGAGCTTAAAAGCCTACCGGAAAGTTTTAAAAAACTCATCAATTTAGAATATCTTAATTTAGAATCGGTTCCGCTCTCTTATCAAGAAAAGAAAAAATTACCCAAATTAGATGAAGATGTAATTGAATATTAAAATGGTACTACCACAAATTTAGTGGAATAAAGCATATATAGAATAACTATCTGATTTTTGGCAAACTGTTACTTGTACAACTTGCTGGTAACCGGTCGCTGGTAGGCGATAGCTCTTAAAAGGTATCTGTGTTTTCGTATCCGACAACAGGTATAAGCCGGTTTATATTTCCTGTTAAAATGATGGTAAAATCATCAAAATCACTTTGGTTTAGATATAAACCTTATTAGCTAATTAAAAATTGTAACTTTACAGTTTAACAAAAAAATACACATAAAAACAACAAACATGAATCGTTTAGTCGCAATTATTTTATTATTAAGTACTTTCAGCTTTATAAAAGCCCAAAGCATAAATTATGATGTACAAATGGGTAAAGAAGCCCACAAGGAAATTATAAATACCATAGGTATTTATCAACATCCATCAGAAACTTATATTAAAAAACTTGGTAATCGTTTGGTGGCAACACTACAAAAAAAACAATTTGATTTCAATTTTTTTATTATAGATATGAAAGAGCCGAATGCAATGGCTTTACCCGGCGGGTATATTTATATTTCAAGAGGAATTATACCCTTAATTAATTCAGAAGATGAATTGGCAGGAGTTATAGGGCACGAAATTATACATGCCTATTTCAGACATAGTATTAAATCAATGAAACAAGGTATATTACCTGCCGTATTGCAAATTCCCGGTAATATTATCCACGAAGTAGTCAGCCCCGAATTAGGTAATTTAATTAATTCGCCCATAAAATTTACCGGCGAAATATTCAGCGCTTCATACAGTCGCCAACACGAAAATGAGGCAGATGAATTTGGTATTGTCGTAGCTGCAAAAGCAGGGTATCAACCCGATGCACTG
>JALSLF010000050.1 GCA_026988445.1 Bacteroidales bacterium | reverse complement strand
ATTACTTGTCCTGCTTTTTTTGCATTACAAGAAAAAAAAAATCAAAAAAATGTATGAATTTTATAGCTTAGTTTCACCTGCAAAAATATATTATTTTTGACGAATAAACAATTTTATTATGTGAATGCATGATTTTATGTGATAAAATAATCTTTTATTGATAAAAGAAGATATTAAGAAAAGGATTAATATAAATAATCTAAATTTTCGTTAAAAATGAGTGTTTTAATACCAAATGATATAGAAAAGTCATTAATACTGAATTGAATATTACTCTTTTTATATGAAGACAAAATAAGCTGGAACTGTGTATTGCTCTTTGGATTAATAAACCACGAAGTTTTTAATTCTGAAAATAAGAATTTAGTTTTTAACCCTTGTGTTATAGTATGACTGTAGTCTGTGGGGCGAAATGTGTTTGGTTTATATATATTCTTCCCGTAACTAACAGCACTTGTATCTAAACCACTTATTTGATAAATGGTTTTAATCTGTGCCGAAAATCTATTTTTGTGATAATGCGCAAGAAAAACGAACTCTTTTAAATTAGCTCCTGCCGGATGCGCTATTGCTTGTTTAAAATTTCCGTAATTTTGAATAGTGTTTACATAAGAGTAAGTGTAAGGTCTGATAATATTCAGCTCAGCAAGTATCATTAGATTTTTTAAACCCAAAGCATCATATATTTTTAAACCGCTTTGTATGCCAAATTTATTACCCCACCAACCGTTCCCTGCTTTTATTTCAGAAATTACAAACTCATCAATTAAAAACTGTGAATAAAAACGGTATTTTTTCCAAAGTTTCAGGTTTACACCTAAGCCCATTAAAGCATTATCGGCACTACCACTTGCAAATTCAACCGGACGGTAAAAAATAACAGGGTTTAAATAATTAATATTAAAATAAGTGATACCCACAGAGTCAACAGGATTAGATATTATGGACTCAAAAAAGTTAATATTTAACCATTTTGCAGCGTTCCAACTTAAATAATGGCTAAATTGTACTTTGTTTTTTAATGTACCCGGTGCATTTGTATCTTCATCTTTTAATCCGCTAATAAGCCAAATATAGCGAAACTTCCAAATGGCAACACTCGTTTTAAAATACATATTGCTGTTTGAATTATCCGATATAAAAAGTGAACGATAACCTTCGCCCAAAAAAGTTTTTCCTGTTCCGGTTTCAAAATTAAAATACTTCCACGGCTGATAAGATATATATCCTGTTAAAGACCAATATTGATAGGTATTCTCTTTTTTTAAATGATAAGAACCAAAATGAGGTATAATTTCTAATGAATCGACATAAGTTTGCCAATAATTATCAAAAGATTTAATTCCATAAAATCCGGTAAAATTTATTGAAAGTTGATTTCCAATATAGGCATTTGCACCAATACCCAATTGAGTATTTGTAAGTAATTTCCCTGTATGATTAGAATATTTTGGGAAAAAGCTAATTACAGGGTTAATGTCTAATGAAACCTTTTTTCTATTTACGAGTGTAATGGATTTATTTAACAGCTTATCAATTGCGCTGTTTTTTGTATTGATAAAATAGCTATTACTAAGTGAATCAACGAATTGTTTTTGTTGTCTGAATGGTTTTATATCCGAAAAAAAATCTTGATATGTATAAAGATTTTTTTCTATACGATAATTCAGTTCATTTTGGAGTGGGATGTTTAATTGCTGAGCCACTATTTTATCCGTTAACTGAATAAAAATCAGAAACAGTATTGTTAAGCAATATTTTTTGTAATCATTGGTCAATTCATAAAAAATAAAAACTGTTATATAGTTTCGCTTTGTTCTTTATTTACTGTTTCTGTAACTTGATTTTCGTGTTTAAAAAACTTTCTATGGAACAGAAGTATGCTTACTGTACCCACAAAAATAGACGAATCGGCAATATTAAATACCGGACGAAAAAAAGTAAAAGGCATAGGTTCAGCATTAGATGTCCAAAATTGTACTCCTGCCGGAATAGTAGTTTTAATAATCGGAAAATAAAACATATCCACCACTTTTCCATGTAAAAAGCTTGAATATCCACCGGCTTCAGGCATAAATTCAGCTACTTGACGGTAACTTTCAGAAAAAATCAGTCCGTAAAATGAACTATCAATAATATTGCCAACAGCTCCTGCAAAAATCATGGCAAAACTTATCAATAATCCTTTCGGAGCATCTTTTTTAGCCAGTTCTGTTAAATACCAGCCAATCCCAATTACCGCAATAATACGAAAAACGCTTAATGTAAGTTTACCTATTTCGCCACCAATCTCCCAACCGAATGCCATTCCATTATTTTCGGTAAAATGAATGAATGCCCAGTTTCCAAAAATGGGAAATTGTTCGCCAATAAGCATATGCGTTTTAACCCATATCTTAAGTGCTTGATCAAGAACCAAGATAAAAATTATTATAGATATAGGTAGTTTTAAATTTGCTAATAATTTATTTCTCAAGACTTTCTATTTTTATTGTCTTATTTTTGCATCAATTGATAATGTAGCATGAGGTACCGCACGTAATCTTTCTTTAGAAATTAATTTTCCGGTTTCACGGCAAATACCGTAAGTTTTGTTTTCAATACGCACTAAAGCAGCTTCAAGATGTTTAATAAATTTTTCCTGACGAACGGCTAATTGCCCGGCTTGTTCTTTTGAATAAACATCTGCACCTTCTTCCATTATTTTAAAAGTAGGCGAAGTATCATGTGTGTCATTATTATCACTATGATTTATAGTATTTTTCAATAATTCTAAATCTGTTTTAGCTTTAGCTAATTTTTCAAGAATAATCTCTTTAAATTCGGCTAATTCTTCGTCTGAATATCTTTTCTTTTCAGCCATAATCTACTGTTTTAGTTAATTATTTTTTATTTAATAATTTTTCTACTTCATCTTTTAATTTTGGTAAATCTCGTGAAATTATCCCCCACATTATTACGTTATCTACCTTGTCGTATCCATGAATAATAAAGTTTCTTAAAGCTATAATTCTTTCGGCATTAGTAATCGAAAATTGTTCATTTATACGTAAAATTTTATTGACAGCTTCTCCTATTATTTCAAATTCACGTTCTACGGCTCTCCTTAATAATTTATTTTGCTCATATTCAAAAAAGTCTCTTTTATTACCAAGATACTCAAAAATTGAATTTGCAGACACCGAAATATCATACAAATATTTTTTTATTTCATCTTGCATATAAAATCTTTTTTGTTCTATCTATTGATTTAATAAAATACGGATTATTTAATGATTTATCGGTAACTAAATCAACTTTTCGTTTAAAAATATCTTGAAAAAGATTATGTAATATAAAATAATTATCCGTATATTCTTCTATTGACAGCTCATCAAACTTTATTAACAAATCAATATCACTGTCGTCCTTAAAATTATCATTAACAACAGAACCTATTGCATATAATTCTTTAACATTATATCTTTTACAATATTCATTAATTTTTTCAATATTTTCTGTAATAATTTTATTCATACTTTAAATTATACAAAAAACCATTCAAATTTCCAAATTTATTTATTCGGAACTATTTGAATCTTTGTTTTAATAGTATTGTCAATCTCCACAAATTTAGTTCCAAATTCTTCGTTTATTTCATCAATCAGATTTAACTTTTCTGTTAATGTTTGGGCAGCTATATAATCTTTGTGTTTTTCAATAGCTTGATTAATCATATCATCTTTTTGAATATTTAAATTAATTTTATCGGTTACTTCCAAGCCCATTTCTTTACGGAAATTTTGAATACGATTAATAAACTCGCGTGCAATACCTTCTTGACGCAAATCTTCAGTTACTTCCACATCCAAAGCTACGGTTACTTTATTGTTACTTGCTACCAACCAGCCCGGAATATCTTCCGAAGAAATATTTACCTCATCAATAAGTAATTCTATTTCCTGCTCGTCTAATTTTAGCAAATATTTACCCTCGCGCTCTATTTTACGAATATCATCTTGTGTAAACTTATTTACGGCTGCCGATATTTGTTTCATCAACTTACCGTATTTTTTACCCAATATTTTAAATTCCGGTTTAATTTTTTTCACCAAAAAAGCAGCATCTTCGCCAATATATTCAATTTCTTTAACGTTAATTTCCGATAAAATAATATCCTTTTCAGCTTCAATTTGCTCTTTTAGTTCAGGGCGCAGTACCGGTATCATGATTTTTGCCAAAGGCTGACGTACTTTTAAACTTTTCTGACGACGTAAACCCAATACCATAGAAGATATTTGCTGGGCAATACTCATTCGTTCTTCCAAGTCTTTGTCTATGGCTTTTTCATCATAATCCGGAAAATCTGATAGATGTACCGATTCAAAATTTTCTTTTCCCGTTGCTCCAATCAAATCTTTATACAGCATGTCCATATAAAACGGAGCTATAGGTGCCGATAATTTTGCCACAGTTATCAAACATGTATATAAAGTTTGATAAGCAGCAATTTTATTTTCTTCGTAAGCGCCACCCCAAAAACGTTTTCTGTTTAAACGTACATACCAATTACTTAAATGATCAATAACAAATTCCTGTATTGCACGTCCGGCTTTTGTCGGAAAATAATTTTCATAATAGTTTCCAACATCTTTTACCAAAGAATTAAGCAATGAAATAATCCAACGGTCTATTTCAGGACGTTTTTCCAAAGGAATTTCATCTTCGGAGTATGTAAAACCATCAACATTTGCATATAATGCAAAAAACGAATAAGTATTATATATTGTACCGAAAAATTTTCTGCGTGTCTCATCAACCCCGTTTACATCAAATTTTAAATTATCCCAAGGCGGAGCATTAGTAAGCATATACCAACGCAAGGGGTCAGAACCGTATTTTTCAATCGTATCAAAAGGATCTACGGCATTACCCAAACGTTTCGACATCTTATTACCATTTTTATCCAATACCAAACCGTTTGAGATAATGTTTTTAAAGGCAACCGAATCAAACAACATGGTGGCAATGGCATGAAGCGTAAAAAACCAACCGCGTGTTTGATCTACCCCTTCGGCAATAAAATCAGCAGGATAATATTGGTCAAAATCTTCTTTGTTTTCAAACGGATAATGCATTTGTGCATAAGGCATTGCACCCGAGTCAAACCAAACATCAATCAAATCCAGCTCACGAAACATTTTTTGTCCGCTTTCCGATACCAAAATTACCTCATCAACAAACGGACGATGCAAATCAAATTTTTCGTAATTATCTTTGCTGTTATCTCCTTCAACATAGTCGGTTAAAGGATTTTCGTTCATAAAACCCGCAGCTATTGATTTATCAATTTCGGCTTTTAATTCTGCTACCGAACCAATACAAATACGCTCTTTTTTATCTTCGCTTACCCAAATCGGTAAAGGTGTTCCCCAAAAGCGCGAACGCGACAAGTTCCAATCAACCAAATTTTCAAGCCATTGACCAAAACGTCCCGTACCGGTACTTTCCGGATTCCAATTAATGGTTTTGTTAAGTTCAATCATCCGTTCTTTAAGCGCAGTAGTACGGATAAACCAAGAGTCAAGCGGATAATAAAGTACCGGTTTATCAGTACGCCAACAATGCGGATAATTATGCGTATGTTTTTCTACTTTAAAAGCTTTATTTTCCTTTTTCAGCATTACGGCAATATCCACATCAAGTGTTTCTGCATCATCGGGCAATGAACTATCGTACGAATTTTTAACAAACCGTCCGGCAAAGGCTTTATACAAATCTACATTAACATATTCTTTAACAAAACTATCGTCTAAATCTTCAATTTTATAAAACTTACCGGTCAAATCAACCATAGGGCGGCGACTTTCTTCCTTGTCAATTAAAATTAAAGGAGCAATGCCGGCTTTTTTAGCTACACGGTCATCATCCGCACCAAAAGTAGGTGCAATATGAACAATTCCCGTACCGTCTTCGGTTGTAACAAAATCACCAAGAACCACCCTAAAAGCATCGCCCATAGGCTTAACCCAAGGTATAAGCTGTTCATAACGAACACCCTCTAAATCAGTCCCCAAGTATTCGGCAACTACTTCAAAAGGAATTTTTTTATCTCCGGGTTTATAATCTTCAAATTTTAAATCCGCATTTTTCGGATTAAAATAACTGTTCAGCAAATCTTTACCCAAAATAACCGAAATTTGCTCGCCTGTATAAGGATTAAAAGTTTTAACTTTTACATATTTAATTTTGGGGCCCACCGCCAAAGCTGTATTCGATGGCAAAGTCCAAGGAGTAGTAGTCCAAGCCAAAAAGTAAAGATTTTCATCTCCATCAAAAAGCTTTTCACTCTTTTCGTTTTTCAACACTTTAAATTGCACGGTAGCCGTCGTATCTTTCACATCGCGATAGCAACCCGGCTGGTTCAATTCATGCGTACTCAAACCCGTACCCGCCGCAGGCGAATAAGGCTGAATAGAATATCCTTTATAAAGTAAATCTTTGTTATAAAGTTCTTTAAGTAGCCACCAAACCGTTTCAATATAGCGGTTATCATAAGTAATATACGGGTCATGCATATCCACCCAATAGCCCATTTTTTTGGTCAAATCTTCCCAAACACCGGTATATTTCATTACTTCTTTCCGGCAAGTAGCATTATATTCTTTTACCGATATTTTTTTACCGATATCTTCTTTGGTAATTCCCAAAGTTTTTTCCACGCCCAATTCAACCGGTAATCCATGTGTATCCCAGCCGGCTTTTCGTTTTACATGAAAACCTTTTTGGGTTTTATAACGGCAAAATACATCTTTGATACTACGCGCCATAACATGATGAATGCCCGGTAAGCCATTTGCCGACGGCGGACCTTCATAAAAAACAAATGAGGGATTTCCTTCTCTGGTCGATAAACTTTTCTCAAAAGTTTTGTTTTCTTCCCACTCTTTTAATACATCTTTATTGATTTGCGATAAATCAAGTTTTTTGTATTCTTTAAATTTTGTTCCCATTACTTTACTTTTCACCCAATTTTTAAAAGATTTGCAAATATACAGCAAGCAAGCTGAATTACAAATAATATTGTATTGAATTTAGCAAAATAAGCTTTAATTTTTTGATTATCAGGGCGGACAACGGGCTTTCCGCTCATAGTCCTCGTTCGCAATGCCGCAAAAGCAAAGCCGCAAAGTAGCTTCCGTTGGTCGCTCTTTGCGGCTTGCTTTTGCAGGCATTACGTCCTGCGGGCTATCCGCTTCAATCCCTGCCGCGGCTCGCCAAAAACCTGTCAGTGTGCGCCGACACCTGACAGTGTTTAACACCTTACCGTAAATAGAAAATCAAAATCCTTAATCGGTGTTCGATATTCCTTATTCTGTGGACAAAACCTTTACCGCATGCATTCTTTATGCATAGAAACAAAAACATCGCAGATGTTTTAAACATCTGTGTCTATCAGTGTTCATCTGTGGATAAAACCTTTACCACCGCCAAAACATATTAACTTATTTTTTTTGGTTCATACAAACAAAAACATCGAAGATGTTTTACATCTGCGTTTATCTGCATTCACGTGTCCGACCACTGGCGGATCTGTGGCTAAAACCTTTTGCCACCGTCAAAACATATTAATTTATTTTTTTGGCTCATAAAAACAAAAACATCGAAGATGTTTTACATCTGCGTTTATCTGCATTCACGTGTCCGACCACTGGCGGATCTGTGGCTAAAACCTTTGCCGCCTACCAACAAACTTCAATTTATATTTTCCCTGTAAAATAGTAGCAACTACAAAACTTTAGTAAGAAAATACTTTTAATCTTTAGTTTTTAATGGGTTTTTACTAAGCTCGTCATAAAGTTTGCGGTTTTTAAATATATCTACTGCCAAAAACATTGCTTGTCTAAACGATTGTGGGTTTGCCAATCCTTTACCGGCAATTTCAAAAGCCGTTCCGTGTGCCGGCGATGTTCTTACCACAGGTAAACCGGCAGTGTAATTTACTCCGCTCGAAAAAGCCAAAGCCTTAAAAGGAGCTAATCCTTGATCATGATACATAGCCAAAATAGCATCAAATTTTGAAAAAGCATCCGAACCAAATAAACCATCGGCAGCATAAGGACCCAAAGCCATAATTCCTTCTTCACGTGCAGCATCTATTGCCGGTATAATTATTTCCTGTTCTTCTTTACCAATTAAACCTTTATCTCCGGCATGCGGATTTAAGCCTAAAACAGCTATTCGCGGATTAGTTACCACAAAATCTCTGATTAAGGACTTATGTAAAATTCTCAATTTACTTAAAATACTTTCTTTGCTTATGGCGGCAGAAACATCTTTCAAAGGAACATGTCCCGTAACCACACCAACACGTAAATTTTCATTAACCAAAAGCATTAAAACATCATCGGCACCAAACTTTTCCATTAAATATTCAGTATGTCCCGGAAAGTTAAATCCTTCAATTTGAATATTGTATTTATTAATAGGTGCCGTAACCAACACATCAATACTGCCGTTTTTTAAATCATCAGTAGCTTTTTCAAGCGATACAAAAGAAGCCTCACCCGCCATAGTTGTAGATTTTCCCAATTCTACCCGGATATTATCATCTAAACAATTGATAATATTGGCTCGTTTCAAATTAGCATCCGCAGGTGATTTTATATTGTACATGCTAAAATTGTTCACATTAATTGCCTTGCGATGATAGGTAAGTACTTTTGATGAACCGTATAAAATAGGTGTTAATTGTTCAAAAATACGATTATCCATCAATGACTTTATAATTATCTCGTAGCTTATGCCATTAATATCACCTTGACTTATTCCAACTTTTATTTTGCTTTGTATGTTTTTTGGTTTCTCTTCCATTGATAATTGATTTATATTGTTTTTCCCCTTCGGAAATTTATAGCATATTAAATATCCCGTAAAGGAATAATTAATTTAATAATTTTTAAAAAAATCAAAAAGTAAACGAACACCAACACCGGTGCCTCCTGTAGTTAAGTAATTGCTATCTTTTTTCATATAGGCAGGTCCGGCAATATCCAAATGTATCCAAGGATAACTTGTAAAATTTTCTAAAAACTTACCTGCGGTAATAGCCCCTGCCATTCTTCCGCCAATATTTTTTAAATCGGCAATATTTGATTTTAATAATTCTTTGTAATCATCCCAAAAAGGCATACGTGCAATGCGTTCAAAAGTATTAAAAGCACTTAACTCTAATTTTCTAAATGTGTCGTCATTGGCTGTTCCCATGGTAACGGTAGCAAATTCACCCACAGCCATAACAGCTGCTCCGGTAAGTGTTGCCAAATCAAAAACCAATTCAGGATTGTACTTTTGCGCATAGCTCAATGCATCTGCCAAAATTAAACGACCTTCAGCATCGGTATTCAATACTTCAACTGTTTTACCGTTATGCATGGTAATAACATCACCGGGCATATAAGCATCCGGACCAATGGCATTATCGGTTAATGGAACCAAACCAATAAGTTTTACAGGTAATTTTGCTTTTGACACTGCAGCCATAGTACCTATTACCGCTGCCGAACCTCCCATATCCGACTTCATATAATCCATACTATCGGCAGTGGGTTTTAAGCTATAGCCTCCCGTATCCATAACAATACCTTTACCAACAAGAACAACCGGTTGATTATTTTTAGCATTTTCAGGCTCCCAACTCATTATCATAAATTTAGGTGGTTTGGCACTTCCTTTATTTACGGCTAACAAACCACCCATTTTAAGGCTTTCGATTTGTTTTTTTTCTAAAACATCTAATTTAAAACCACACTCTTTACTCAATGCTTGGGTTTCGCTTACCATTTGCTCAGCATCCATATACGAAACAGGCTCGTTTACTAAAGTACGTGCCTTATAAACGGCTGAAACAACAGCATTTATCTCATTTATTTCCTCATCGGTTATTTTATTGTTAACAATAAAAATATTTTTCAAACTGTTGATTTTATCCTCTTTATTTTCAAAATATTTTAAAAACTGATAATGACTTAAAGCAAGACCTTCAGCATAATCAAGCTGATAACGTGTTTTATTATCTGTGTCAACAATTTGAATATCCTGAATTTTATTTCGGTTTAAAAAAGACTTTAATTTAGCAGCAGCACGGCGAATTTTTTCACGTTTTTCATTTTCGTCTTCATCATCCGGCAAAATTTGAATAAAAACCAAACGTTTATATTGGTTTACAATGATTAGTTTTTCTTTATTTTCAATCGATTTTTTTACGAAATAAAGTTCATCATCCGAAAACTGAACCTCTTTTAATTTGTCAAAATCATCGGTTAATACAACAATAGATTGGCTTGCAGCTATACTTATTTGTTTTTGTATGTTTATTGTCATGATGTTTATTTTTAAATATATAATAATCAGCGAAATTAATAAATATTAGTGAATTGTTAGATATTAAAATACAAATTATTGTAATTTCTTAAAAATCAACAATTAATATACTTAAGACGATAATTTATAAATTCTACTTTATTAATTATCGGTTTATTCATAATTTTTTATTTCTAAAATAAATTTTCACTAATAAATTTTGTGTATGGAATAAATTGAATAGTTGTATTATCAATTTTTATTTTTTTAGATAAAGATAAGTTTACGATAAAAGCAATTTTGGGTTTGTATTTTTGAATATAGCTTCGTAACGAACGGGGTACCGTATCTTTTTTTAAATGTTTAAATTTTATTTCTATCGGAATGGTTTCTGTTACCTTATCGATGATAAAATCTACCTCTGCTTTATCGCTGGTACGCCAAAATTTTATTTCTGTATTTCCTTGAATTTTATTTCTTAATTCATTAAAAATAAAGTTTTGAAAAACAAAACCTAAATCTTGTTCATTTGCCAAATTTCCAAACTTTCCGGCTGCATAATTCATCATTCCAATGTCGTTAAAATAAGGCGATGATGATTTTTTAATTTCTTTAATCAAATTATTAAAATAAGGATTAATAATTTTTAAAGAATAGGTTTTTTCGGCAAAGTATAAATAGTTTTTAAGCGTTTGTACAGATGTTTGTGCATCAGATGCAAGTTCTGAATAATTTAATAAACGTCCGGACATTGCTGCAAGCATTCTGAAAATATTTTTAAATAAAGCAGGGTTGTTAATATTTAATAAACTCACCAAATCTCGGTCAATATAACTATTGTAAATTTCATTAATTAATTGAATTTTTTCTTGCTTTGATGTTTCGGTAACAATTCGTGGAAAACCACCATAGTTAAGATATTCAATAAGATATAAATCGGTTTTTTCAGGCTCATAGTCAAAAAAATCCGAAAGACGGTCGGTATATTTGTAATGGGTTTTATAATTTACAAATTCGCTGAAACTAACCGGTAAAAGCTCAAAAACACGTTTTCTTCCAAGCAAAGATTCGGTAATTTTTTCTTTCAGTTCAATGCTTCCCGAACCTGAGACTATAAATTTATAAGGCAAATTCAAATCATAAATACCTTTAAGATATAAACCGGCATTTTCTCTTCTTTGGATTTCATCGATAAAAACATAAACTTTTTTATCACCAAACTCAAATTTGAGTTTATTAACAAGGGCTTCTTGTGTTTGTAAAAATTTTTTATCTCCGTCAAAATCAAAATTTAAGAAAATGGTATTTTGACGGTCATTTTCAAGTTTTGTTTTTAATTTACGTAAAAGTGTTGATTTGCCGGTTTGTCTTAATCCGCTGATAATGGTGATTTCTTTTTGCGATAGATGCTTTTCTACCTCATTAAACAACTTTCGATGTATTTTATATTCCATTTTGCTATTCTTTTACTCAAAGCAAATATAATAAAATTTTGGGTTATTTCAAAATTTAAACTTACAAATAATACGATTATTATATAATTAAATATTATATTTTAACCATTAATATATTAAATTAATTTATTAATTAAAACGATTAATAAACAATAAGATTTATTAATCAACCCGATAATTTATAAATTACACTTTCGGAATTATCGTATTACTACATTATTATATTGATTTACAGCAATTAAGATACATTAAAAAAGTCGGTCGTTTTGTGGTCTTACTTACTTTTTATTTAATCTTCCGGGGTTTTTATTGATAAAATCTTTCCAGCTTTTAAAAGATTTACCTTGTGATAGTGCATTATTTTGATAGAAATGACAAACGGCAGCAGCCAAGCCATCGGTTGCATCAAGTTGAGCCGGCAGTTCTTTTAAAGCAAACATTGATTTCAATATGGCGGCAATTTGTTCTTTTGAAGCATTACCGTTGCCGGTTATGGCAATTTTTATTTTTCGGGGAGCATATTCAAAAATGGGTATATCTCGATATAATCCGGCAGCCATAGCAACACCTTGCGCCCTTCCAAGTTTCAACATAGATTGAACATTTTTACCGAAGAAAGGTGCTTCAATGGCTAACTCATCCGGCTTATATTCTTCAATTAATTGTAGGGTTCGTGCAAATATTTTTTGTAATTTTAAATAATGGTTTGAAAATTTTCGTAAATCGAGCACACCCATAGCAATCATTTCCGGATTTTTTCCTGCGGCAGAAATCAATCCATAGCCCATAATCGCAGTTCCGGGGTCAATACCTAATATAACTCGTTCGTCTTTCAAATATTTTATTTTACAATAAAGATTCTAAGCTAAATTAATAAAATCTTTGATATTTCATATAGTTTCACAAAAAAACTCCTGTTGAAACAACAGGAGTTTAAAATACTATCATATAATTTTAATATCTGTAATGGTCTGCCTTGTAGGGACCATTTTTGGGTACACCTAAGTATTCTGCTTGCTCATCAGATAAAACAGTGAGTTTTGCACCCACATGTTCTAAATGCAAGCGTGCAACTTCCTCGTCAAGATGTTTTGGTAAACGATAAACATCAATTTCGTAATTATTTTTCCAAAGCTCTATTTGTGCCAAGGTTTGGTTTGTAAACGAGTTACTCATCACAAATGATGGGTGTCCGGTTGCATTTCCCAAATTCACTAATCTTCCTTCGGAAAGTAAAATTATTGAATGCCCGTCGGGGAAAACATATTGATCAACTTGTGGTTTAATATTAATTTTTTTAATTCCGGGATAATTTTCAAGTTCTTCAACCTGAATTTCATTGTCAAAATGTCCGATGTTACAAACTATGGATTTATCTTTCATTTTTGCCATGTGCTCAATAGTAATCACATCTTTATTTCCGGTTGTGGTAACATAGATATCACCTTCGGGCAAGGCATCTTCTACGGTAGTAACTTTAAAACCTTCCATAGTAGCCTGTAGTGCACAAATAGGGTCAATTTCAGTAACGAGTACTCGTGAACCATAACCCTTCATCGATTTTGCAGAACCTTTACCTACATCACCGTATCCGCAAACTACAACTACCTTACCGGCAAGCATAATATCAGTAGCTCTTTTAATTCCATCGGCTAATGATTCTCTACACCCGTAAAGATTATCAAATTTAGATTTGGTCACCGAATCGTTTACATTAATAGCAGGGAACAATAGTTTACCTTGTTCTTTTAGCTGATATAAACGATGTACTCCGGTTGTAGTTTCTTCTGAAACACCTCGTAATTTTTTAACTGCATTTGCCCATTTCCCCGGATTTTTTGATAAGGTGATTTTTAAACGTTTTAAAAGTTCACGTTCGTCTTCTTGTTTAACATTTTCATCAAGAATCTCAGGATTTTTTTCGGCATCGTAACCCACTAAAACCATCATTGAAGCATCACCGCCATCATCAACAATTAAATCTGGACCGCTGCCATCAGGCCAAGTTAGTGCTTGCTCTGTGCACCACCAATATTCTTCAAGTGTTTCACCTTTCCATGCATAAACCGGAATTCCTGCTTTAGCAATAGCTGCAGCAGCATGGTCTTGAGTAGAAAAAATGTTACAACTAGCCCATCGCACATCGGCACCAAGCTCTTTTAAGGTTTCAATTAATACGGCTGTCTGAATAGTCATATGTAATGAACCGGTAATTTTTGCACCTTTTAAAGGTTTTTCTTTACCATATTTTTTTCGTAATGCCATCAATCCGGGCATTTCATGTTCTGCTAATTCAATTTCTTTTCTTCCCCATTCTGCAAGATTCAAATCTGCAACTTTATAAGGAAGGCTTTCTGTTAAAGTTTCTGCCATTTTTTATAATTTTTATTGATTCTAAATAAAGTATGCAAAAATATAAATAAATAAGGTATGGCAATGTATTATTTGATAAATTAACAATTTTTAAGGATTTATTTTTTTTATCTGTGTATCATCCTTACTTTTTTCTAATAATACCTTTATGGGCATATTTAATTTGGGATGAATATAATTTTCTGCAATTTCAGCCAATGGATACAGTACAAAATTTCTACTTTGGATATGAGGGTGCGGAACGCTTAACTCAGGTAAATTAATAATTTCATTATCAAAAAACAAAAGGTCAATATCGATAATTCGTGCAGTATATCCGCTTTGAGATGCATCTCTTATTCTGCCCATGTTCTCTTCTATTTGCAAGCATATTTTTAATACTTCAAGCGCATTATAATCCGTTTCAATTTCAATTACCGTATTTAAAAACCAATGCTCATTTTCAAAACCCCATGGTTCTGTTTCATAAATGCCACCGGTATTTATTATTCTACCAATTTGCAATTCAATTTCATTCTTTGTCAAACGCAAATTTTCGGCTTTATTTCCTAAATTGCTTCCTAAGGACAGATATACTTTATGTTTCATTGTAGATATCTTTCTATATTTAGTGCACTATTTATTATCTTGCTATTTTTTTATAAAAATAAATAAATAATTCATTTTTACTGATTATTTTTGAAGCTCTTTAAAAATTAATATTTTGAAAAAAATTGTATTGCTTATTTTATCCGTATTTTCAATAATTAGCATTGCTTGTAATTCAGGAGATGCGCCTGAGGGTATTATTCCCAAAGATGAATTTATAGAAATACTTACCGAAGTACATATTGCAGATGCTGTTTTAACAGAAAAGGGCTTGTACGATAGGAAATTAAAAGACTCAACAAAATCTTATTACAATTATATTTTTGTCAAACACCACATTAATAGAGCAACATTTGACAAAAGTTTGCAGTATTATGGAAAAAATACAGAAGAATTTCAGCAAATGTATAATAAGGTAATTGCCAATTTAAAACAAAAATCGGCTCAATTTAAGATTAAAAAGAGTATTTTTAATATTCCTGCAATTGTTCTAGCAGAATTAAAGGAACAAGATAAACTTATCAATGATAAAAAAGAAACCCAATTATGGACATTAAAGCGTAGTTGGAGTTTACCCGAAGATGGGAAACTAAACACTATAAAATTTGAACGCAAACTTGCTCCTGTTCAAGCAGAGTATGTACTTTCGGCAAAATACCTTATCTATAAAGACGATAGTACGCAAGGACTCACAATGCTTATTTATCTATATTACAAAGATGGTTCACATAATACTTTTCAAAATAAATCTTTTGTAAAAGATGAAAAATGGCACAAATATACGCTCAAAGCAGTTACCCATAAAAACAAAACTCCTGACCGGATTGTTTGTAAAATGACAGACCATCGCCCCGGAACAAAAAGTAAACATCTTGAAATTCGTAATATTTCACTTTTACGTATTTTAAAAAAAAATAAAATTACGGTTCCGCTAAAAAACAAAAAAAAAGAATCAGTTAAAATTCTTAAACAGAACTAATCTGAAACTCTTTTTCTTAGCAACCATAAATTAAGCATTTAATACTTATGGAATATTTTCAGGTAGTTATAACACTCCTTGTAGTAATATATATGATTATTTCTTTGTTTGCGGGACATCAAAGAACAATTGTAATTTATGCCATAAGTATAACAATACTTGGTTTGTGCGGTATAATTTCATCTAAAGAAATATTGCAGGGTTTTGCAAATGAGCAAATAGCAATTATTTTACTACTAATTATCATTGGTAATGTAATACATAAATCAGGACTAATTGAATTGATTTTTAATCCACTTTTTAAAAATAGTACTACAGAAAAAGGATTTCTAGCTCGTCTTTTATTTTTTGTCTCTTCATTTTCTTCATTTTTTAATAATGCACCATTGGTTGCCATGCTGATGCCTTATATCAGTTCTTGGTCAACAAAGAACAATGTTAATCAATCTAAATTATTAATCCCCTTATCGTACGCAGCTATTCTTGGAGGCTCTGCTACCTTAATAGGAACATCAACAAATTTATTGCTGAACGGAATGTTGATAGAAACCGGTCATCCTTCAATGGGAATTTTTGAATTTAGCTATGTAGGTGTTCCAATGATACTTTTTGGAATAATCTACCTATTAACTGTTGGAGTAAAACTTCTACCCAATAGACCTTCACCTGTAAAATTTTTCGGAAAAAACAAAAGAGAGTATTTAGTAGAAGTATTTGTTGCTGAAAATTCACCATTGCATGGTAAAACTGTTAAAGAAATTGGATTAAGGAACTTAAAAGGCTTATTTCTGGTAGAAATTATACGCAATAATTATCATATATCTGTAAGCCCTAAAAATATAATATACTCAGGTGATAAATTGATTTTTGCCGGTGATACAAAAGAAGTGATTAGTTTAATTGATGAATTTAAAGGTTTGGAATTACCCTTAGGAAATCAATTATCAGATAAAGAAACTATTGAAATAGTTGAAGTGGTAGTTTCTCCAAACTCTAGTTTACAAGCAAACCGAATTAAACTGAGTAATTTCAGAAGTAGGTTTGATGCGGTTATAGTTGCAGTTCACAGAAATGGTGAACGTTTGTCCGGTAAAATTGGAGATATTATTTTACGTGCCGGAGACGTTTTACTTTTGTATGCAAATAAAGGATTTTATACAAGAATTGACGGAATTAATGATTTTTATCTAATAAATAAACTAAAAGAAAATAAATTTTACAGAACTTGGCAAAGAGTTGTATTGCTAGTAGGGCTTGCTATAGTAATAATTTTGTCTGCTTTAAAAATCATAGCTCTATTTAAAGGCTTAATGGCTGTTTTGGTTTTTATATTAATTTTTAAAATAGCTGATTTAAACGATTTAAAAAATTCTTTGAATTTGAATTTATTAGGTATAGCAGCCATGTCACTTGCGTTAGGAAAAGCACTAATAAACAGTGGATTAGCTGATATTATTGCTCACTATTTAATCTTTATTTTTCAACCCTCCGGAATTATTATTTTATTGGCAGCACTGTTTATTCTAAGCAGCCTAATTGCTTCTTTTATGACAAATATTACAGCTGTATCCATAATTTTTCCCATTGCATATACAATTGCAAACAATTTAATAAGTCAAGGTAGCTTAACAAGCGTAATTCCTTTTGTGTTAATAGTTGCTTACGGAGCTTCTGCTAACTATATAACCCCTGTGGGTTATTTAACAAATATAATGGTTTACAGTACCGGCAGCTATAAGTTTAATGATTTTTTAAAAGTAGGCTTACCGTTATGGTTTTTACATTTAATAGTATCCGTAAGCATTATCTACCTAATTTATATCCATTAAAAAATGCTCCAAAATAAATATTGATTTGAAGCATTTTCGAATATTTCATTTTTAAACCTAAATTTTCATCTCAGGGATATCCCCTTCTACAATTAATTTTCCTTCGGTAGCATTTTTAATTTCTTCAACACTAACTCCGGGTGCCCTTTCAATCAACTTAAACCCGTTTTCGGTAATATCCACAACAGCTAAATTGGTAACAATTCTTTTTACACAGGAAACACCTGTTAAAGGTAAGCTGCATTTTTTAAGTAATTTTGATTCTCCTTTTCGGTTAGTGTGTTGCATGGCAACTATAATATTTTTAGCCGAAGCAACTAAATCCATAGCCCCCCCCATTCCTTTAACCATTTTACCGGGTATTTTCCAACTGGCAATGTCTCCTTCTTCGCTTACTTCAAAAGCACCTAATACAGTTAAATCTACATGTCCCCCGCGAATCATGGCAAAACTTGTTGCCGAATCAAAAAAAGCAGCTCCGGGAATAGCCGTAACAGTCTGTTTTCCGGCATTAATTAAATCTGCAGAAACTTCTTCTTTTGTCGGGAAAGTTCCAATTCCCAACAAACCGTTTTCCGATTGCAATATTACTTCAACGCCTTCGGGGATATAATTTGCAACAAGGGTAGGAATACCAATTCCCAAATTTACATAGTAACCGTTTTTTAATTCTTGTGCAATGCGCTTAGCAATGCCGTTTTTATCTAATGACATAATAATTTCTTTTTAAAAATGTGCAAAAAAACTAATCTCTTGTAGTAATAAACTCAATTCGTTTTTCATAATCCTTACCCTGAAAAATTTTTTGAACAAAAATTCCCGGAGTATGAATATGATTAGGATTTAATTCACCAACAGGCACTAACTCTTCTACTTCTGCAATGGTTATTTTTCCTGCCATTGCCATCATGTTATTAAAATTATTGGCTGTTTCATTATAGATTAAGTTCCCGTAAGCATCACCATATTTAGCTTTTACAATGGCAAAATCGGCAGTAAGTCCGTATTCCAATAGGTGCATTTTTCCGTTAAATTCACGAATTTCTTTACCTTCGGCAACTTCTGTTCCATAACCAGCCGGAACATAAAAAGCAGGAATACCGGCGCCTCCGGCTCTAATTCGTTCTGCAAGCGTACCTTGGGGTATTAAATCAACTTCTAACTCACCGCTAAGCAGTTGTCGCTCAAACTCTGAATTTTCACCAACATACGATGAAATCATTTTTCTAATTTGATGTTTTTTTAACAACAAACCAAGTCCGAAATCATCAACACCGGCATTATTTGAAATACAAATCAAACCGCTTATATCCGATTTTGACAAGGCATTAATACTGTTTTCAGGAATTCCGCACAATCCGAAACCACCCAACATAATCGTGCTGTTGCTTTTTATCTCAGCAATGGCTTCCTGTGCATTTTTAACAATTTTATCCATAGTACAATTTTTAGGTTTGGTTTTTTATTATTTTTAAATATAATAATATTTTCTTAAAAAGATATATATTAAAACAAAAATAGCCGCTAAAGCGGCTATGAAAAGATTAAAAAATATCATTCTCCGGATTATTAAAATCTTCCGGATTATCCGAGCCGGATTCTTTATAATTTGAACAATCCAACTGGCTCAAATCTATTCCCGGGGGGATTTCAAAGTTTGCTTTACTAATTTGTAAAGCCTCATCCGCATATACCCGTTGCATATAAAGTGCCCAAATAGGAAGTGCCATATTCGCACCTTGCCCATAAGCTCCATTATCAAAACGGATACTTCTTTCCTCACCACCAACCCAAACTCCGGTTACCAAATTAGGCACCATACCAATAAACCATCCATCAGAATTATCATTTGTAGTTCCGGTTTTACCGGCAATTTCATTTTTAAAGTTATATCTGTAACGCAAACGTGTACTTGTACCGTAATCAACAACTCCTTTCATTAAATCTATCATTTTATAAGCCGTTTGCTCACTAATTACCTCATGTTTTTTAGGCTTAAAAGTAGCCACAATATTACCATATTGATCTTCTATACGGGTAACAAAAACAGGTTCAACCTGTACACCTTTATTAACATAGGTATCATAAGCAGCAACCATCTCGGCAAGCCTGATTTCAGCCGCACCCACACAAATAGAGTAAACTTCAGGTATTTCACTAACTATGCCCATTTTGTGTGCAAGTCGAACAAAAGTAGCAGGATTATATTGCTTCATAATCCATGCGGAAACTTGATTTAAAGACAGTGCCAAGCCCATTCTCAAAGGGATCATTTCCCCGTCAAATTTAGATTTGGAAAATCTTGGTGTATATTCGGCTTCTTCACCCTCATCATTTGGGGCAATAAAACTAACCGGGACATTGGGTATTTTATGGCAAGGCGAGAAACCTCCGGGCATCATTGCCACTGTATAGATAATCGGTTTAAAAGTTGAACCCACCTGCCGTTTTGCAATCATTACATTATCAAACTTAAAATGTTTGAAATTTATATCTCCAACATATGCTCTTACATATCCTGTTTGAGGTTCCATTGACATTACACCGGCATGTAGAAATTTTTTATAATAGCGAATAGAATCCCATGGTGTCATCGTTGTGTCTATATCTCCTTTCCATGAAAAAACCTGCATTCTTACCGGTGTTTTAAAGTTTTTAATGATTGCAGATGAATCAGCACCTGCCTCTCTCAAAACTCTATACCGCTCACTTCTTATCATTGAGAGATATAGTATTCGTTGAATTTGTTTATTGCTCATTTTCCAGTCAAAAGGAGCTTTTCGTGAACGTTTTTTTTCTTTATCAAACAAAGGTTGCAGATATGTTCCCATATGCTCTTTCATAGCTTCTTCTGCATATTTTTGCATACGAGCATTTATGGTGGTATAAATTTTTAATCCATCGCTATATAAATCATAAGCTTCACCGTTAGGTTTTATATTTTTGTTGCACCACCCATACAAGGGATTATTTGCCCAGCTCAAAGAATCTTCATAAAATTTTTGGCTTTGCCAAGATGCATAATTCTTTCTTTCCGGCTTTTTAGCAGTCATGATTTTTCTAAGATACTCCCTGAAATAAGTAGCAATACCACTGGTATGAGAAGCCACACTGTAATGAGTAACTAAAGGCAGAGCTTTGGTCGAATCATAAACCTCTTTATTGATAAATCCGTATTTATACATTTGCGTTAAAACAACATTTCTCCGTTTTTTTGAACGTTCCGGATTTCTTATCGGACTGTACCATGTCGGTGCTTTTAACAAACCTACTAAAACGGCAGCTTCTTCCAAATTCAAAGAGTCAGGAGATTTATCAAAAAAGGTCCGGGCTGCTGATTTTATCCCAAATGCCTGACTTCCAAACTCTACTGTATTCAAATACATGGCAAGAATCTCTTCTTTTGTGTAGTTTCGTTCCAATTTAACAGCAATAACCCACTCTTTAAATTTAGTCATTACCATTACAAACATTTTTGCCAGTTTTGATCTTTTGGTTTTATCCCTGGGAAATAAATTTTTAGCAAGTTGTTGGGTAATTGTGCTTCCTCCTCCGGCATTTCTTTGACCTAAAATTACAGTTTTAAACAAAACACGTCCCAATCCGCGCGGGTCAATGCCCGAGTGTTCATAAAAACGTATATCCTCTGTGGCAATCAATGCATTAACCAAAACAGGTGATAAATTATCAAATTGTACTACAGTTCTGTTTTCGCGATAATATTTGCCTAATAATTGTTGGTCTGCCGAAATAATTTCTGCTGCTAAATTGCTTTCCGGATTTTCCAGTTCTTCAAATGTGGGCATAAAACGCATATTTTCCGGTAAAAACCATAAATTCCCGGAAGCTATTAGCGTAAATAAAATTGCAATAAATAAGACCGGACTTAATATAAGTATCCACCATATCTTAACCGTCTTTTTAGTAAATTCTGATGTCGTTTGTTCCATAAGTTATGTAAACTTTTCTTGCAAATATAAAAATAAAAACCATTACAAGAAAAGTATAAATTATAAACAAAGCATTATTCAACTGATAAACACTGAGTTACACCCCGCTATTAAAGCTTTGTTAATCTGATTTTTAGAAAAAAATTTGAACTTTGCCCGCTAAATGCTTTATTTTGTGAAATTTTCTGATGAATATATATTATAAGGTATAATTTTAAGTAAAAGAAATTTATCGGTATAAACACTTTCTTTTTCAATCTGATTAGATAAAATATGAAATCAAACTTAGTTATAGTAGAGTCCCCTGCAAAAGCCAAAACAATTGAAAAATTTCTGGGAAAAGATTTTTTGGTTAAATCCAGTAACGGACATATTCGCGATTTGGCAAAAAAAGATTTAGGTATTGATGTTAAAAATAAATATCAACCTAAATATATTGTCAGCCCCGAAAAGAAAAAAATTGTTGCCGAATTAAAAAAGTTAGCAAAACAATCCGAAACGGTATGGTTGGCTTCGGATGAAGACCGTGAAGGAGAAGCTATTGCATGGCATTTATACGATACACTTAAATTAAACGACAGTCAAACAAAACGTATTGTTTTTCACGAAATTACCAAAGATGCTATTCTGAATGCCATAAAAAACCCCCGGAAAATTGATGAAAATTTAGTAGCGGCACAACAAGCCAGGCGAATTTTAGACCGTTTGGTAGGCTTTGAACTTTCTCCTGTGTTATGGAAAAAAGTAAAACCGGCACTATCTGCAGGGCGTGTTCAATCAGTAGCTGTTAGACTCATTGTTGAACGCGAACGGGAAATACTAAACTTTAAACCCGAATCAAATTTTAAGATAACGGCTCTTTTTGAAATTCCTACGGGAAATAAAGCCGTTGAACTTATTGCAGATTATGAAAAAAAGTTAAAAACAGAGAAAGAAGTAGAAGATTTTTTAAATAAATGTAAATCTGCCGAATACAAAATTATTGATATTGAACGAAAACCGTCTAAACGTTCACCTGCACCTCCTTTTACAACATCAACCTTGCAACAAGAGGCAAGCCGTAAATTAGGCTTTTCGGTTTCACAAACCATGTCGGTAGCACAAAGATTATATGAATCCGGAAAAATAACTTATATGCGTACCGATTCTGTAAATCTATCAAACGATGCGCTAAAAGCCATTAAACAACAAATTGTCAGTGAATTTGGCGATAAATATCATAAACAAAGAGCTTATAAATCAAAAATTAAAGGTGCCCAAGAAGCACACGAAGCCATACGCCCTTCATACATGCAAAACAGACAAATTGAAGGCACCTATCAAGAAAAACGTTTGTACGAGCTGATTTGGAAAAGAACCATTGCTTCGCAAATGAGTGAAGCTCTAATTGAAAAAACCAATATTTTCATAAAAGCATCATCTTGTAGCGGAAAATTTATTGCATCTGGCGAACGCATTAAATTTGAAGGATTCCTTAAAGTTTATATCGAATCATTAGATGAAGAAAATGGTGATGCAGCTAAGGGAAGTTTACCCGAACTTAATGTGGATGCCGTTTTAAATATGCAAAAAATTGATGCTATTCAACGTTTTTCAAAAAGTGCTCCAAGATATACCGAAGCAAGTTTGGTTAAAAAATTAGAAGAATTAGGAATTGGCCGTCCATCAACCTATGCACCGGTTATCTCAACTATTCAAAAACGCGGTTATGTTGTAAAAGAAGACCGCGAAGGACTTGAACGTAAATTTATTCAATATACATTATCCGGTAATAAAGTTAAAAAGAATGAAAAAACTGAAATTTTCGGAAAAGAAAAAGCCAAATTATTCCCTACAGATATCGGAATGATTGTTAATGATTTCTTGCTCAAATACTTTGAATCCATTATGGATTATAATTTCACGGCTAAAGTAGAAAAAGAATTTGACGAAATTTCTTTAGGCAAATTAGAATGGACAAAAATGATTGATAAATTCTATAAAGCCTTTCACCCAAAAGTTGAAGAAACACTTGAAAAATCAGAGCGTGGCAGTGGCGAAAAAATTCTTGGCAAAGATCCTGAAACAGGAAAAGTTGTTTTGGCAAGAATGGGACGTTACGGTGCCATTGTACAATTAGGAGATGCTCAAAATGGCGACAAACCTGAGTTTGCCAGCTTGAACAAGAATCAACTTATTGAAACACTAACATTAGAAGATGCCCTTGATTTATTAAAAAATAATAAAGAAGGTCGTTACTTAGGGGATGACCCCGAAAGCGGTAAACCGGTTTTTGTTCGTGTTGGTCGATATGGTCCTATGGTACAAATCGGTTCTTCTGATGATAAAGAAAAACCTAAATATGCGAGCCTTTTAGCCGGCATGAGTGTAGATACATTGGAGTTAAACGATGCCTTAAAACTTTTTGCATTGCCGCGTACCCTCGGCAAGTTTGAAGACAAAGTTGTAGTTATAGGTGTTGGACGTTTTGGCCCTTATGTTCGTCACGACGGGAAATTTGTTTCTTTGAAAAAAACGGACGACCCGCTTAGTATTACGCTCGAAAGAGCTATTGAACTCATAAAAGATAAGCGCGAAGCAGATAAAAAGAAATTAATTAAAGAATTTCCTGAAAATCCGGATATACGGATTATCAAAGACCGCTGGGGAAGACCATGTATTAAATTTAAAACAAAATATTTCCGTTTAGATAAAAATGTGGAAGCCGATAAACTTAGTCTTGATGATTGTTTAAAAATAATTGATATAGAAACCGGTGCAGGTAAAAAGAAAAAAACAAAAAAATAAGGACAGATTGTGCCCAAAAAGCAACTATATCTAAAACCATACTTTCGAGTTATTACATCAAATATTCCTCAAAAACCTTAAATCCGCAGCAAAAAACGGCTGCGGATTTAAGATTTATATTTAACTTGCAAATATGTCTTTCAAACTATATATTTGTACTATAATAAATAGCACAAATATAATTAAAAATGGAATTACTAGAATATTTCGATAAGATTGATACGGATAAACTAAATATCAGCCAAGAAATAAAAAATAATCAATATGCATTCTACCATATTGATAAAAACACCAACAACAATCCAATCTCTAATTTAGATAAATACCAAATTGTGATTTTGGGTGTGCCCGAAGAGCGAATTACTCGAAATAAAGGAACTGCGAATGCACCCGATATTATTCGGGAAAAATTTTACCGACTAAACCAAACCGAAAATACACCTATTGCAGATTTGGGAAATTTAAAAACCGGAAAAACATTAAACGACACTTATATTGCCCTGGGACATATAGTTGCAGAACTCATCAAACTTAATATCCTCCCTGTGATTATTGGCGGAAGCCAAGATTTAACCTACGGAAATTTTCTTGCATATAAAGAACTCAAAAAACAAATTAACGTAGTTAATATCGATTCTCGTTTTGATATCGGCTACATTACCGATGATTTTGATGAAAACAGTCATATTGGCTATATAATACTGCGTCAAGGAGCACATCTGTTTAATTACACAAATATTGGTTATCAAGCCTATTATGTAAATAAAGAAGAAAAAAAATTAATGAACAAATTGAGTTTTGATGCATTTCGTTTAGGAAATGTACGTGCCAATTTAAAAGAATCGGAACCCGTATTTCGTGATGCTGATTTAGTAAGTATTGACATCAGTGCTGTAAAACAAGCCGAAGCTCCGGCTTTTAACGACCCTTCGGCAAATGGTTTTTACGGCGAAGAAATTTGTCAATTAGCCCGGTATGCAGGACTCAGCGACAGACTTAGCTCTTTTGGAATCTACAATGTAAATCCAAATTTCGATGTAAATAATCAAACAGTTAATTTGGTTGCTCAAATAATATGGTATTTTATTGATGGAGTTACCAATAGGCATCAAGACTTTCCGGTAGCCGGATTAAAAAAATATACCAAATACATTGTAAATTTTGACAGTAAAAATCAAAATCTTATTTTTTATCGAAATACAAATAACAATAGATGGTGGATGGAAGTTCCAAATCCAAAACAGCCGGAAGAAAAAAAGATAATCGCATGCACTTATCGTGATTACAAGTTGGCATGCGAGCAGGAAATACCGGAGCGTTGGCTTAGAAATTTACAAAAAATGAGATAATCGACTCATTAATAAGGAAAAAAAGCAACATTTTAGTTTATTTTACGTATAAAATAGAAGAAAGTGCATTATAATATATTTTGATTATGGCACATATATTGTTACCATATTAAATAAAATTTAATAAAACCATTGTTGTTTGCAATCATTAAAAAATTTTATTTACTTTGCTTAGATTAACCAAAACATATAATTTATTTATGAAACGGGCACTTTTAATAATAACATTATTAAGCAGCCTGACAAATATAATTGCACAACAAGACCCGGTTTTTAGTCATATATTTTTTGATAAAGTAGAAATTAATCCGGCTTTTGCAGGTAGTCAAGGCGATATTTGTGTAGGTATAATAAACCGCCAGCAATGGGTGGGCTTTGAAGGAGCACCTAAAACAACTGCATTAAATGCCAATATGCCTTTAAATATTTTTGGTACACAAAGTGGAGTAGGACTTTCAGT
>JALSLF010000049.1 GCA_026988445.1 Bacteroidales bacterium | reverse complement strand
ATCGAAGATATTTAAAATATCTGCGTTAATCTGTGTTCACGTGTCCGACTACCGGCAGAAGGATTAATGATTTTTGATTTTGGAAGCTTAAAACTATTTACGGATACTTTAAAAAACAAAAATAAACCTAAAATCGTTAATCGGTGTTCGGTGTTCGGTGTTCAATATTAAAATAGTGAATAATGAACTCCTATTAACGAATAACGAATTATGAAGTTTTAGAAGAAAATATTGAATAGCTTGTCCGACTACCGGCAGAAGGATTAATGATTTTTGATTTTAGAAGTTTAAAACTATTTACGGATACTTTAAAAAACAAAAATAAATCTAAAATCGTTAATCGGTGTTCGGTGTTCGGTGTTCAATATAAAAATAGTGAATAATGAACTCCGATTAACGAATAACGAATTATGAAGTTTTAGAAGAAAATATTGAATAGCTTGTCCGACTACCGGCAGAAGGATTAATGATTTTTGATTTTAGAAGTTTAAAACTATTTACGGATACTTTAAAAAACAAAAATAAATCTAAAATCGTTAATCGGTGTTCGGTGTTCAATATTAAAATAGTGAATAATGAACTCCGATAACGAATAACGAATTATGAAGTTTTAGAAGAAAATATTGAATAGCTTGTCCGACTACCGGCAGAAGGATTAATGATTTTTGATTTTGGAAGCTTAAAACTATTTACGGATACTTTAAAAAACAAAAATAAATCTAAAATCCTTAATCGGTATTCGGTGTTCGGTGTTCGGTGTTCAATATTAAAATAGTGAATAATGAACTCCGATAACGAATAACGAATTATGAAGTTTTAGAAGAAAATATTGAATAGCTTGTCCGACTACCGGCAGAAGGATTAATGATTTTTGATTTTAAAAGTTTAAAACTATTTACGGATACTTTAAAAAACAAAAATAAATCTAAAATCGTTAATCGGTGTTCAGTGTTCAATATTAAAATAGTGAATAATGAACTCCGATTAACGAATAACGAATTATGAAGTTTTAGAAGAAAATATAGAATCGTTTTACCGGTAGTAGGACGAGTTAATCGATGTTCTTTGTTCTTAAATCAAAACTAAACAAATTTTGAAAATTCAAAAACTGATAATAAGCTTTTTGTTTACTGTTTTTGTGCTGCAATTAAAAGCACAAAACCCCGGTTTTGATTTGCAAAAACTTAAAGATTATTCATCTTACCAATTAGAAAACGGTTTTACCATTATAAATTTAAAAACAGATGATACAAGCAGGGTTTCTTTAAGACTTTATACCGATATTCCCCAAGTTGCGCCCAAACAATACAGGGCTTTTATTGAAATTGAACACATTGTCCGGAAAAGTAATTATCTGAACTTACCGAGAAATTGGAGTACCGAAAAATTAAAGAAATTTGATATCATTTTACAAAAAGACCTTTACGGATATTTTATTAACTGCCCTACCGAAAATTTGGATACAGCTATTTTTTTTCTTTCCGGATTTTTAAAAGAACCTTTATTGAAAGCTTCGCAACTAAAAAAAATTAAGCAAAACGATAAGTTATTTCATGACAGCCTGAACAAATCAGTAGATAACAAACTAGAAAACATCACTAAAAAAATTATTTACGGCGAAAATTCACCGGAAAATTTGCGCGCAAAAGAAGAAGATATAAGCGCTTTATTAATAAGTAAATATGAAAATTACTTTAGTTTATTCTATCGACCAAACAATAGTTACTTGATTTTTGCAGGTAATGTTCCCGAACAAAGAAGAATTATGTATGCCCAAAAATACTTTGGAACGCTAAAAAAGAAAGAAATACCCAAATTCAACTATAAACTAAATAAAATTGAAGAAGGGAAAATTGCTTTTTTCGACTCATTACCCAATAATAATTATGAAATTAGCATGATATTTCCTTTTTCCCTCCATCCATTTACTTTTGATTACGAAAAATCGGAATTACTTAGTTTACTAATTCAAAAAATACTGAAACAAAAACTTGAAACCAACCAACAACTTATTACAGATATTCATGCAGGCTTTCAAAACGATAAAATAAGCGGAAATTACCGTTTAAATTTAGAACTCGCCAAAAATGAACCTGCAAAAGTAATTAATGTAATTCATCAAACCATTGAAGAACTCAAACGGGGTGTATATCCTCCCGAATATCTTGAAAAATCAAAACAAGAATTAATCAAAAGCTTTAAATCTCAAGGTAATGATACAAAAGCCTTAACCGCCTTGATAATCAAAACCGAAATAAACAAGCTTTCGCTGGGGTATTATGCAAATTTTATCTCCGAAATAAAAAATACAGGGAAAGCAGGTATCCAATCTTTGGCAAAAAAATATTTATATTATCAAGCATCGGTTTTAACCTTAAAAGCAAAATGGTATCCTTCATTAAACGATATTTTAGATTTAAGCAAAAACTACCGTATTGAGCTATACGATATAAACGGAAATGTTAAAAAAGTAATTCCCAAAGGATTTAACGGATTTCATGTATTAAACGATTATGTAAAAGCATGTGGAGGAACAGACGAAATAAAAAAAATCAAAGATATAAGCATTCAAATTAAAGGAAAATACTTTATGAACGATGAAGAATTTTTTGTGCTTGGTGAGATTAAACACAAATATCCGGATAAGTACTATCAAAAATTTTCATTGGTGCGCCCTAAACAAGATACGCTTTTGCTAAATATTCTTATTTACAATCAAAATACAGGCACAGACAGCAGCATGCAAGGCAAAAAAACCGTAAGCGGTACAGCTCTTGAACTTTTAAAATATAAAAGCCCGCTTATTCCTGAAACTCATTTTGCCGAATGGAATTTTAAATCAAATATTTTACGTGCCGACACTTTAAACGGAGCTTATGTTTGGATGGTTCGATTTACCAATCCGGCAGGGCAAACTTATACCGATTATTACGATGTGGACAAAGGCATACGGTATAAACGAATAATCAGCGACAATAATTATTTTAAAAATCGCACAATTCTTTATAAAGACTATCGCAAAATTGAAGGTAGTCAACTACTCTATCCTTTTTATCAAGAAATTAAAGCAAAAAACAGTTTAATGCAATTTGTAATTGAAAATACAAGCACAAAAAAAATTGATAAAAAACTATTTGAGCTTGATTAATTTATGACTTTTGAGATTTTCTCAATACAATCCGAAAAGTACTTCCTCTACCGGGTTCTGAATAGCGAATATAGATTTTACCTTTATGATATACTTCAATAATTCGTTTTGCCAATGATAAGCCTAAACCCCAACCTCGTGCTTTGGTAGTATATCCGGGTTTAAAAATAGACCTGAATTTACGCTTGGGAATACCTTTGCCCGTATCGGTTATATCAATATATACATATTGGTGATTATCTTTTATGGAGATACTCATTTCGCCCATATTATTCATGGCATCTAAAGCATTTTTCCAAAGATTTTCAATTACCCACTCAAAAAGCGATGCATTTACCGGTGCATAAATGGCTTTCGCCTCATCAAAATCTTGTTCATATACAATATTTGATGATGTACGTGTTTTTAAATATGCTACCGATTTAACAATAATTTCGGTAATATTTTGTTCCGTTAAAACCGGCTCTGAACCAATGCGCGAAAAGCGTTCGGTAATTTTTTCAAGACGCGTTATGTCTTTTTCCGCTTCGTGTGCAATAATATCATCGGCATTTCTTAATTTGAGCATCTCAACAAAGGCTAATAATGAAGAAATAGGTGTTCCTAACTGATGTGCCGTTTCTTTACTCATTCCTACCCAAAGTTTGTTCTGTTCAGATGTTTCGGATATGCTTAAAGCAATATAAACCACTATTAGAAACAAAAAAATAATGGCAAATTGTATCAAAGGATAATAGGACAGTTGTTTTAACAAAATAGAATCATCATAATAAATATAATTTTTACTTTTATCGGATAGAATAATAACAATAGGCTGATGCGCTTTTTTCATTTTTTCAATTTGCTTACGCAGATAAGTCGTATCATTTTCGCGCTTGGAGTCTAAATTCATTGAAGTGATAATATTCCCCTTTTCATCGGTAAGTATTCGCGGAATACTTTGATTTTCCTGAATAATTTCGTAAAGATATAAGGGCACATCACCCGTTAAAGGCACTTCTTGCAATTCTTTTGATGCATCTGCCCAAATTTTTATTTTTTTTCGCTCCTCTTTTGCCAAATTACTAACCAATTCGCTGGTAAACCAAAACGAACTGGCAGCTATTCCCAAGGCTAAAATTAATAAAACCGTTCTCCACTTACTTCGTAAAAAGCCCATTTATCTAAAAATCATAATATACCTAAATAAGCGATTATCTACTTCAATAAGCACCAATTTGTTGAGTTAAAAAGATATACAAAAAAAGACTCAAATACCTAAAGGTATTTTTACTTTTTTTTCTAAACTTTTTAATCTTAACACCTTGGCACTTCTTTTTGTACATAATCACTCATTTAGGTAATAATTATTAATATCGGTTTTTATCCCAAACGAAAAGTATGTTTCATTTGTTGTTTGCACTGAATTTTCAACACTCCGTTTCCAAATTTCGGCATAAATTTTAAAATTCGTAACCGGATTAATAACTAAGCCAAAACTAATGCTCAAATTTTGTGTTTTATTTTCAATTCCCTGACCAATTTTGTTGCCTCCTGTTCCCGTATCCGGCAAGAATATATTTGAGCCGAAATTTGAATTCAAAGTATCTAAACTATTCAGCAAATAATTATATTTTAAAGTCAAAAACAAATCGCGAAAGCGGTAATCCGCTATACCCGTAAATTCACTTAAACCGCCTCCTGCCGGATGAGCAAGCGGCTGATTAT
>JALSLF010000048.1 GCA_026988445.1 Bacteroidales bacterium | reverse complement strand
GTTGGGGAATAAAAAGCGTATCTGTTACCATACATTCATTAGCATCAATTACCTGCACATTATAATATCCCGAAGGGATATTGCGCAACGTTTTTCCGCGCGTACTGTCCGGCAAAAGATAAGTATAGCCCGGCTTACCACCTTGTGCCATGAGTTTAAACGAACCGTCATCACCACCAAAACAACTTACAGGTGTTATGTCGTAAGAAAGTTTTAAAGCAGTTTGCGGCTGTTTCACGCTAGCCTCTATTTGATAGGTGCATCCGTTAGCATCGGTAATAGTAACACTATAAGTCCCTGCCGGTAAATTTTCCGCAGCATAAGTTGTATCCCCGTTTGACCAACGAAAACGATAAGGAGCTGTCCCACCCTCGCAAACAGCAAGCAAACGTCCATTACTACCCCGATAGCACGAAACATGCTCTTTTTCAATACTTGCACGCAATTTCATTTGGGGTTGCGTAATGCTTACACTATCTTTTATTACGCAGCCACCGGCATCTTTTATCCAAACGGTATAAGTTCCGGGTCGTAAATTATGCATATCAAAACCAGTCGAATCATTTGACCAAACAAAATCATAAGGTTCTTCCCCACCATTAATATTTAGAGAAACAGCTCCGTCTTTAGCACCGTAACAACTAATATTTTTTATATCAAAAGTAGCATTTAAAGCGACTAATGGCTCAGTAACCGTATATGCTCCGGAAATTTTTCTGCCTTTATTATCGGTTACGGTAACATTATAAGTTCCTGCCTGTAAATTAGCCAAATCTTGTGTAGTAGCACCCGTTGACCATTCATATGTGTAATCGGGAATCCCGCCACGAACACTTAAATCAATAAACCCGTTATTCCCGCCTTTACAACTTACATGTTTTGCACTAAAAGACAATCGCATGGGTGAATCGTATTGATAGCGAATTTCTTCAATATAATCTTGCTTATTCACATAAACCTCAGCCAAAGGCATCGAATTATCGGCAAAATACCATCGATATACAACAAAACGCTTATTTAAAGAATATTCGGGAGCAGGCGTCCAACCGAAAACAGAATATTTATACCCACGTACTTGTTTATGCACAAAAAGAACTTCACGCAGAGTATAAAATCTACCGAGCGGAGTTGTTAAATAGCCTTTCGCATCAATTCTGCCTTCGTATTCATAAGTAATATCGGCTCTGATAGAGTCTGTTCCCGGTTTATAGTAATAAGGAGCAACAAATTTACTCCCGGTAATATCCGAATAAATTTTATTTATACTTTTTTCATCGTTCAAGTAGATTAAGCTGTCTTCAAAATGTAATAAAACAGGGATATTTGTTTCCATAAAATCACCAATCAAACCGATATGATATACTTTGCAAGAGTCCATACACACATAATCAATTTTTAAGGGGTTTGTAACAATGGCAAGTTGTGCATCAGGAAAACGCTTCCCATATCTTGTTTTTTTAGGAGATTTTAATCGTACGGTATCAAAACTTTCGGGAGTAAATCCCGAAATATCCCAATTTTCACGTCCTAAATCATTAAGTCTGATTTTCTTTTTAGGATATAATTTAACTTTTGCATAGATAAAATTTGTACCCGCTTTTGGCAAATTACTGCTCCCGAGTTTTATCTGTGCTAAAGTAATAAATGTAGTGCTTGGTTGAACAATAAAGCACAAAAGCAAAGCAATTTTTAATGATAAATGAATATTTTTCAGATTTAAAACCAAATTTATGTAATTTTGTAAATAATATGAATAAATACAGTTTCCGAAAAATAACAAAAATAAGCTAATTATGGAAAAAACAAGACTTAAAAAGGTGGAACGTTTACTTCAAAAAGAGTTGGGGACTATTTTTCAACGAAATACTTTTTCTGAATATAAAAATGTTTTAGTTTCGGTAACGGTTATTCGTGTGAGTGCCGATTTATCGGTAGCACGTGTGTATTTAAGTGTTTTCCCGTCAGGAAATGCCGAGGAAGTTCTGAAAAGCATTATTGAAAATACAGGAAAAATCAAATATGAATTAGGCACAAAAGTACGTAATCAGTTACGTAAAATACCGGATTTAAAGTTTTTTATTGACGATTCATTAGATTATGCCAACAAAATTGACGAATTGTTGAAATAGAAAGGTTACCTGCAAGGCAAAACGCAGTCCAAACAAAATCTAAATTAGTTAAAAAAGAATTGCGTTGTCCCAATTTTTATGTATTTTTGGGACAAATCAATAAGAAATGACTGTTTCAAGTAAAATAGAGGGTATAATTACTAGGTCGAAAAAAGGGGAACTCTTATTTGTATCTGACTTTTCTCAATATGGTAATTATGATACAGTCAGAAAAGCACTTCAACGATTAGCAAATAAGGAAATAATTATCAGAATTTCACAAGGAATATATTATTACCCAAAAACAGATGAACTTCTGGGAATATTATATCCAACAGCAGAAGAAATAGGAAAAGCAATTGCAAAACGGGATAAGGCAAGAATAACTCCGACAGGACCATACGCCCAACATTTACTTGGACTATCTACTCAAATCCCAATGAATATTGTTTATTTAACGGATGGTTCAACGCGAAAAGTGAAGATTGGAAATCAAACAATAGTTTTTAAAAAAACAAGTCCTAAAAATTTGAGTTTTGAAAGTAAATTAAGCAGTTTGATAATTCAAGCCTTAAAATCTAAAAAAGAAAATAATATTACGCAAACAGACAAACAAAGGTTGGCTGAAATTATCGGGCAATCAAACGAAAAGGAAAAAATAAAAAATGATATTCAAAATGCACCCGTGTGGATACGGAAAATAGTTTTACAAATTCTATCAGATATTACTAATGAATTGGCTTAATTTACCTAAATACAAACAGATAGAATTGTTTAAGCAATTAAGCGTTAAAACAGGTATCCAAGCCCAGGCAATTGAAAAGGATGCATGGGTAACACTTGTGTTAAGAATAATATTTAATTCTCAAATCTCTGAACATTTAGTGTTTAAAGGTGGAACATCATTAAGTAAAGCATATAAATTAATTCAAAGATTTTCAGAAGATATTGACCTTGCAATAGACAGAGAATATCTTGGTTTTAAAGGGGAGTTGACAAAAGGACAAATCCGAAAGCTTCGCAGAAAATCTCACGATTTTGTATCAAATGAAATACTCAATACATTAATCAGTGAATTTGAAAATCTAAATATAGATAAACAATTATATAAGGTTGAAGTTAAGAATACAAAAATTTCAGACCAAGACCCCGAAACCGTAGAAATAATTTATCAATCTGTTTTTAAAGAGTTACCGTATATTGAGCAAAAAGTATTAGTAGAAATTGGAGCACGTTCATTATTAGAACCATCTGAGAACAAGCTAATAAAATCGATTATTGATGAGAATTATGCAAATGCTGAATTTTCGGAAATACCTTTTACAGTAAAGACAATTCGTCCGGAAAAAACTTTTTTGGAAAAATTAATCTTATTGCACGAAGAATTTTCAAAACCTATTGAGAAAATTCGTTATCACAGAATGTCAAGACATTTATATGATATTGGGGAAATTATTACAACTGACTTTGGTATCAATGCTCTTAGAAACAAAGAATTATTTAAAGAAATCATTTCACACAGAAAAATATTTACACCCATAAAGACTGTTGATTATGAAAAATTAAAAATTAAGAATTTAGAAATCATTCCACCGAAAGAATTTTTTAATAAATATGAAAATGACTATATTGAAATGCAAGAAAATATGATTTATGGGAATAGCATGACTTTTAATTCACTGATAAACAAAATAATAACGAAAACCCAAGCAGGTACTAATTTACAAAACAAAAATTAATAATTTGAAAAATTGAATTTATCATTATTTATAGCAAAACGGTATTTTTTTTCAAGTAAAAAACAAAACTTGATAAATTGGATTTCGGGTATCTCGGTTTTCGGGGTGAGTGTTTTTACCATGTCGATGATTGTTATTTTATCGGTAATGAATGGTTTAAGCAGCATTGTGGAAAGTTTATACAGTAGTTTTGACCCGGAACTGAAAATTACGCCAAGCTCCGGTAAGTTTTTTTCGGAATACGAGTTAGGAAACCGCCTTGACAGCATAAAAGGAATTGCTTATTACACAAAGGTACTTGAAGAAAATGTACTTCTGGATTTTAGTGATCGTCAGACCATTGGGAAATTAAAAGGAGTATCTGATAATTTTAAATTTACCAGCGGAATTGACAGCATGATTGTAAGCGGTGAGTACAAATTAAAAAATGAATATACACCCTTTGCGCTGCTTGATTGGAGCTTGGCAAACACCTTAACAATTAACCTTAATTTGGTTCGTCCGGTTAAAATATGGTTGCCCCGCCGCGATGCCAAACCGGGAATTATGATGAATAAAGTATTTAACATCCGTTCCATTTTTCCGATTGGAATTTTCTCAATTATGCAAGATGATAATACCACAGGCTTAATTATCGTACCTCTTGAATTTGCCAAAGAACTAATGGAAAACAACGATTTATTAAGCGCCATAGAAATTAAACTTGATGATGACGCACAAATAGAAGAAGTTCAAAATCAAATACAAAGCCGACTTGGAGATAAATTTGTTGTTAAAAACCGCTTTCAACAGCATGAGTTTTTATATAAAGTAATGAAATCGGAAAAATGGGCTATTTTTTTAATATTTTCTTTTATTCTGATTATTGCTTCTTTTAATCTTACCGGTTCACTTACTATGCTGATTATCGATAAAAAGAAAGATATTTTTACCTTACAGCATTTGGGGGCGGAAAAATCATTAATCCGTAAAATTTTTCTTTTTGAAGGTTGGATGATTGCTTTTATCGGGGCAATTATCGGT
>JALSLF010000047.1 GCA_026988445.1 Bacteroidales bacterium | reverse complement strand
CATTTTGGCTTTTCGCTACGAACATAGCTGCGGATTTAAGGTTAATAAAAAATAAAAATGAAAGATTTTTTTGACCGATGCTTATTCTCTATCTATTTGTTTTATATTTGCATAATGCTGAGCGGTTTCTTGCGGCAGGGATTGAAGCGGTAGCTCCCGATGGTGAAAAATATACAAAACCAATCGGAAAAGAGCGACCGGCGGAAGCTCCTTTTCCGTTTATAGGTTTTGTTATTTTTCACCATCGGGACTACAAGCGAAAAGCCCGTAGCCGCCCAAGAAAAAATATAGGTTTTAGATTTTATAAATTAGATTTTAGATTTATGAGCAAAGATTATGATTTAAGCAATATTTTGATTTTTTTGTTTAAAAGACGTAGAGCTATTATAGTAATAACAGTACTTTCAGCAATTGTGTCGATTGTGGTGTCTTTGGTAATTGAGGAGGAGTTTAAATCGTCGGTGGTGATTTACCCGGCATCGACAAGCTCTGTATCGAAAGCGCTTTTAACGGATATGTCGCGTGCTCCCAAAGATATATTGAAATTTGGGGAAGAAGAAGAAACCGAACAGTTAATGCAAATTTTACAATCGAACGAGATTAAACAGCGAATTATTGAGAAATATAATTTAATGAAACATTACGATATTAATCCGAGCGACAAATATGCACGAACGGAACTAAATAAGGAATATGACGATAAAATAAATGCACGAAAAACGCAGTATCAGGCTATTGAAATTACTGTGTATGATACGGATAATGAAATGGCTGCGGCTATTGCTAATGATATTACACGCTTACTTGACTCTGTGTACAATAAAATTCAGGAAGACAGAGCTTTTAAGGCACTTGAAATTGTTGAAAATGAATATTTAAAGGAAAAAATGCGGATTAAAATGCTTGAAGATTCTTTAAGCAGTTTGCGTAAAATGGGTATGTTTGATTACGAAAATCAGGTGATTATATATACTGATAGTTATGCAAAAGCGGTATCGGCGGGAAATTTGCAAAAAGCAAAGCTTTTTCAAGATAAATTAGATGTTTTGGCTAAATATGGGAGTGTTTATAATTCATTGTCGCAGCTACATGAACTTAGTGTGGAGCAATTAAATTTACTTAAAGCAAAACTTGAGGAGGCTAAGGTAGATGCTTATCAAAAATTGCCGCATAAGTATGTTGTAAACCCTGCTGAAGTATCGGAAAAAAAAGCGAAGCCGGTACGCTGGCTAATTGTTGTTATTTCGACTGTGACGGGCTTTATTTTTTCAATTTTTATCTTGCTGTTTTTGGAACAGTTTAAAATTATCAGGGAAAAACTGATGCATGAAAAAGAAGGTAATTTAGCGGAGGATGTTTAATTTTAATAAAATACAATTATTTAATAATACCGAGATAGAAGTTGTAAACAGATGGTTTTATGTGATTTCGGTACTGTTTATCGGGCTGAATGCATTTTTTTTATTGCTGGGTTTTGAGTATTTTGCTTTTAGTTCGTTGTTATTTGTTTTTGCATGGTTTGCATTGTTTGCTTACGATAAAATTTATTATTTTATCCTTTTTTTCACTCCTTTATCTATTCCATTATCTGATTTTTACCGTTTGCCTTTTGATTTGTCGATACCGGCAGAGCCGATGATGATTGTTCTTACCGGTATTTTATTCGTGAATTTTATTTTTGGAAAAGGCTTTAAAAAGGTTTATTTGACAAACCCCATTAGTATTTCGATTGTTGTTTATTTGGTATGGATGTTTTATACTTCGCTAACGAGTACTATGCCGGCAGTTTCATTTAAATTTTTTCTGGCTAAAATATGGTTTATTGTTCCGATGTATTTTTTCTCATTGAAGATGTTTGAAAACCGGAAGAATATATTTAGAGCACTTTGGTTATATATTGTTCCGCTTTTTATAGTAATTATTTATACAATCAATCATCATTTAAGTTATGGATTGTTTGATAAACAAGCATCGCATTGGGTAATGAGTCCTTTTTATAATGATCATACTTCGTATGGAGCAATGATTAGTATGTATTTACCCGTTCTTTTTGGTTTTTTGTTGTTTGAGAAGAAAGATTTACTACGTAAAATACCGATTTTTATTTTATTGGTGATTTTTAGTATTGCTTTGGTTTTATCTTATTCGCGGGCAGCATGGATTAGCTTGGTATTGGCTTTAATATTGGGTACAATTATTTATTTAAAAATAAAATTCAGGTATTTATTGATTACAGGTATGGCGATTTTGTCGGTAATTTATATTTATCGTTTTGAAATTATTGACCGCCTTGAGAAAAACCGACAAGATTCGTCGGCAGAATTAAGCGAGCATATTCGTTCGGTTACAAATATTGCTACCGATGCTTCTAATTTAGAGCGTTTAAACCGTTGGAATTCTGCTTTCAGGATGTTTAAAGAAAAACCCTTTTTAGGCTGGGGTCCCGGAACTTATATGTTTCAATATGCTCCTTTTCAGATGGCGCGCGACAAAACCATAATCAGTACTAATTTTGGTGATGGAGGAACGGCGCATAGCGAGTATTTAAGTGCGCTGATTGACAGTGGAGTAGGAGGGCTAATAACCTTTTTGCTGATGATATTTTATATTTTAAAATCAGGGATTATCCGTTATCATGAATGCAAAGATCGTAATTATAAAATATTAATTTGGTCGATACTTGTGGGCTTAATCAGCTATTTGATACACGGATTTTTAAATAATTTTTTGGATACCGATAAAGCAAGTGTTCCATTTTGGACTTTTGTAGCAATAATTTCGGTATTGGAAATAAAAAATCCTCAGCCTGGGGGAGCTGAGGATAAGTAAATTCAATATTCCATTCGGTAACTTTTATGAAAAAGGAAGAATACTAAATCAGTTACAAAGATATAAAAAAAATTTAAATTGTGTACGTTTTTGAACAGAATGTTCATTTTCGTACATGTTTTTTGACACAACCGTAAAATTGATAGACCGAACCCCCTGAATTATTGATAATCTCTAAAATGAAGTTGTAATAGATTTTCAATTTAGATTTTTAGCTAATATATGTATTTTCGGTATTACTTTTTCTCTAACTTAACCGCCGTACCGTAAGCAAGTAACTCTGCAGAACCTTGCATAACTGCTGAAGTAGTAAAGCGCATACACACAATTCCGTCTGCACCCATTTCTTTTGCTTGTGCAATCATCCGGTCAAGTGATTGCTCGCGCGATTCGGCTAACATTTTGGTATATTCGGTAATTTCACCACCAACAATAGTACGTAAGCCTGCCATTATATCTTTGCCAATATGGCGTGCACGTATTGTGTTTCCTTTTACCATTCCTAGGGTTTGCGTTATTTTATAATCGGCAAATTCGTCCTGTGTTGTTATGAGAATTTTTTCCATAGCTATAAATTGTAAAGATTTTTTTTAATCTAATATCTAATATCAAAAAATAAAATTTATTTATCTACATTTTTTGAGTAATAATCGTCTTCCTTATTATTAACACGGTCTTTTACTACTTTTGCAAATAAAAAACCTATACCTGCAAGTACGATTAAACCAATTAATCCAAACGGGAAGGCAGCAACCATTCCGGCAATCATTCCTGATATCCATGCAACTGCAATGATTGAGAGCAAGATGTATCCTGTACGTTCCATATAAATAGTATTTTAACTAAATTAATAATTACACAGTTGGGTGTTTGCTTTACAAGGTACAAAAAAAAGTTAAATATAATGACGTTTAATATAGTTTATCTATGGTGCAATTGATAGAAATTTTAAAAAAGGGTTGTAGATTTTGGATTTCAGGTATAAACATGATTATCGCTTTTACCCTTAAATCCGCAACTATCTTCTACTACAAAGCCAATAGTCGGACAAGTTTTTGGCTTTTCGCTACGAACATAGCTGCGGATTTAAGGTTTACGTAAATTCTACTAATGGTATTTTTAAAAAAACATGGGTTCCAAAATTTACTTTACTCTTTATTTCAATCTTTGTACCTAATTTATGTGCCAGTTTATTAACAATGGCTAAACCTAGCCCAGTTCCTCTATGCAGCTTTTCCTTACTTCTTTCAATTTTTCTAAAAAAATCAAAAATATATCTTTGTTCATCTTCACTAATTCCCAGTCCTGTATCTTTAACAAATATTTCCAATTCAAAATCAAATTGCTTAGGCTCAACTTTAAATTTCTGATTCGTAAATTGAATATTATTTTTTTTAGCCCTTACTGTATAACCTACTTCTATTTTTCCTTTTTCAGTATATTTTAACGCATTTTCCAGTAAATGATTGATAATATACCTAAAAGCTTTTGTGTCAGAATAAATTAAAAATTTATTGGTTGAAAATAATTGTAATTTACAATCAACATCTTTTTGTTTAATATTTTTCTTGTATATCAATTTGTTGTAAACCTTATGAAAGGTCTCGTTTAAATCAAAAAGAGATTCGTTAAATATATATTGATCGGCATGCAGCTTGGAAGCATCCATTACATTATCAATAAATTCAAGTAAATTATCAACATTGTTTGTAATTATATCTGCATATTTTGTTTGTTTTTCCTTATTATCATCCTGAGAAAGCAACTGGGCAAAACCTGAAATTGCATTCATCGGAGTACGTATCTCATGCGACATATTTTCTAAAAATGCACTTATTAGGTTTTTGCTTTCTTCTGCTTTTTTTAATGCATCTTCTAAAGCTGCGGTTCTGGCTTTAACTTTTTCTTCGAGATGATGGTTTAATGATTTTAATTCTTCTTTTTGTTCATCCAGAACTGCATTCATCTCTATAATTTTTTCATTTTGTAAATGCAATTCGCTGTTTTTTAATTCAATTTCTTTTTTTTGCTCAGCAAGAACAA
>JALSLF010000046.1 GCA_026988445.1 Bacteroidales bacterium | reverse complement strand
AATGCCTATAATACTTTGGCTATTGTTTTATTACCTTATTTCGGAAAATTAATCGGAAAAATTGACCCGCGTAAATTTGCCATTATCACCTTCAGCTTTATGCTTTTACATTTGTTTTTTATGGAAATGACCGAACATTTCGGACAGTTTTTTGAACTATTTGGTATTAAAATATATTACAGTTTAATTGTTTCCTATATTTTTTACGGTTTGTTTGCAGCAGCAATGGCTCTTTTGTGGTATATCGGCTCGGCTTATTTTTGTAAAGATGAAGAAGTTAGTGATTATCAGTCTATTCATTTAAGTTTTACCGGTGTTCGCGGTATTTTTTCGCCCCTGATTGGTGTATTTGTTTTACAAATGTTTGATTTTGCCATGGTATTTTGGTTATCAATAGTAGCACTTTTTGCTGCAATTTTAATCATGTATTTTTCCATGAAAAAGGAAAAAATTGAATAAAAAATCGTAAATTTACGGAAAAGCAGAAATCAAATTTTCCGTTAAAATGAAGACAAAAATTATTACCGGTAAAATTTCTTTTACTTTTTTATTATTACTTACTTCTGTTTGGGCATTTTGGGGTATTATTGAAAATTTTCACGAAGGTTGGTACTATGAATCTTTTTGGAAAAACATTGGTTTAATGTTTATTCAGTACCTAAGTCCGGTGCTTATTCTCATGACTTTAACACTAATTTCAATTTGGAAGAATAAGGTAGGTGCAGCACTTTTTTTATTGTTTGGCATAAGCATTTCATTTTTTGTAAATCGTTTTAATTATTTTGTTATTCTGCCGTTTTTTATCATGGCTATTCTTATATTTTTTAGTCGTTTTGAAAATAAAAAACGAATGTATCGTTTAATTGTATTTATACCACTGATTTTATTGATAGTTTTTAGTATAGAGCCTGTTTACAGAGTAAGTACGCGCTTAAACGATAAAAATTTTTCATCACGAAAAATTACCGGCAACGGTGTTGAATTAATTTGGGCTCCGCGTGGTCCGGGCTGGCCCGATAAAGGCGTGAACTGGTACCAAGCGGATAGTATTTGCCGTTATTTAAGTGCCGATGGGCAAAAGATAACTTTTAGCCCGCAAAATATATGGCGTTTACCAACTGTTGATGAAGCCGTTCGCTCAATGCATAGGCACGGAAAAAACTGTATGGGAAAATTTAAAGCCGGTGCTCAGCCTGAATATGAAATTATGCCGGATAAAGAAACGCCTTTGTGGAATCCGCATACTCAGGTTATTTATTGGTGGACAAGTACAGAGACTGATTCAAGCCATGCTTACATTATTGTTTATAATGGAAAAATCAGAATAAGAAATAAAAATAACAGCCCGGACTATTTAAGTTTCCGGGCTGTAAAAAATGTTGATAAATAATTAATTAATTGTTGATTAGCTGCGTTTTGGAAACTGTCATGTGTTTGCAAATTTCAAAACTAATAATCGCACAGTTTTTGTTTTAATTTTATATCGTTTCAGAAGAGCTGTTAATAAGAATTATTGCCGATTTTTTATCTAATTGTATCTGTAAAATACCCTTTTCGGCTTTAAATACCTCGCTTTCATTCAAAGCATTTTTGTAATTGCCGTTTTTTTGTACCGGAATACTTAATATTTTTTTATTATCCGATTTATTAAAAGCAGCTACTATTTCATCATTTTTATAAATTCTATTGTATGCCAGCGTTTTGTTTTCATCATCCGCAAGACTGAATATAATCTTTCCGTAAACTAATGCTGGATTTGTTTTACGGATTTGAATTAATTTTTTATAAAAATTAAGTAAGCCGGTGTCTTGTTCTACTTTGTCCGGTTTTCTATACTTATCAAAAGGATGTGTGGTTTCATCTTCGTATTTTATATCTTGCCAAATCATCGGTTTACGTGTATCCGGATCATCCGCACCCCACATACCTACTTCATCGCCATACCAAATGTGTGGCGAACCGATAAATGTATATTGATGAATTAGTAACATTTTTTGGATTGCAAGTGTTGCACTGTCCGGTTTATCTATTTTATAATCCGGATTATCATAAGGTTTTGAGTGATATTTATATTTGTTCTTATTGTATAGCGAAGTGGAAATACGGGGGACATCATGGCTTGCTACTAAATTCATCATTGCTTGGAGGCGTGCCGTATCAATATCGCGTAATTTATCCTTTAATTCGGCAACAAATTCACTGGGTTTCATTTCATCGGGTGCATCTGCAAAAAAATGTCTTGTAGGACGAAACCAGCGATAATTCATGATGGCATCAAACATATCGCCTTGTAAAAAATGATGTGGAAACATTAGTTCATCCGGCCAGCTTTTCCACCATATTTCACCTACCAAATAGGCTTCCGGATTTATCTTTTTTACTTCTTTACGAAAATCTCTCCAAAAGCCCATAGGCACTTCTGCGGCTACATCCAAGCGGTATCCGTCCACACCGTCTGTAAAATCTCCATCGCCGTTAGGGTCTAACCAGCGCGCTACCACATGGTAAATATGTTGTTTTGCACTTTCACTGTGTAAATTTCCTTCAAAAGGCATTTCGTGTTTACCGATAATGTCTTTTTTAAGTTCCGGCAGATATTTTACACCTGCCCAACCTTTATAAGAAAATTCATTTTCCGGAGTTTCAGGATTATCAAAATGTTCTATTTCATACCAATCCGCCATTTTTGAATTTTTTCCGTTTTTTATAACATCTTTGAATGCCCAAAACATATTTCCCGTATGGTTAAACGAATAATCCATAACTATTTTAATTCCACGCTTATGACATTCTTCAATTACTTTTAAAAATAATTTATCGGCATTTGTCCATTTCCAACTTTTGGGGTCAATCGGGTTTTCCGAAGCAATTATTTCTTTATCTTTTTCAGGGCTTGGTCCGAAATTTACATCAATATGCCTCCAATGCCTCGGGTCATATTTGTGCAAGGAAGGGGAATCGTTTAAGGGATTAAAATAAATAGCCGTAATTCCCAAGTCTTGCAGATAATCCAATTCATCTAAAACACCTTGTAAATCACCGCCATAGCGTCTTGCTTGCAGATTATTCCATTTATCCGGTAAAATTGAGTTGGCAAACCAATCATCGGGTTTATACCAATCTTGACCCCAAGGAGTTATATGCCATCCGGCGGGAATACTATCCGGATAAGTTCCGTAAATATCTTCCCTTGTCGGGTCGTTTGTCGTATCCCCGTTTCTAAATCGCTCGGGAAATATCTGATACCAAATTACGTTTCTTGACCATTCAGGAACATACGAAAGTGGCTTTTCCTGATTTGCTACTTCTTTTTTTTGATTATTCTGACAAGCAAAAAAACTTGTAAAAATAAATAACAGTACAATAGGTTTTAAATTCATAAGATTCAGTTTTTTTAATTTATTTAACTTATAACTTTTTTTACTCCATACGTTTTTAAACTTCAAATCGTCCTTTAGGATATTTGAACGTTTTGTCTTTAATGTTTCAAAAAAATATCTATTCATTAAAAATCTGCTTTAG
>JALSLF010000045.1 GCA_026988445.1 Bacteroidales bacterium | reverse complement strand
CCGAAAGGATATAATCTGGATGTAAATAAAGATGATTTTATGTGGATTTCGCATGAAACGCCCATGATTAGTCAAGGTGTTTTAATAGGTTTTATTGATTATAAAGATACTGCCCAACTACAAAAAGATAATTTGATTTATCAAATTGATTCCTTGCTGAAAGAGAATGTACCCGGAGCATTAAAAGGTTCTTATATGCAAATTGAAAAAAGAGCCGAAGTTTTATACAAAAAGATGCTTAGAAAAGGAGTTTACACCATTGAATTGCGTGGCTTGTGGCAATCGGAAGGTGATTATATGGGTGGCCCTTTTGTAGCTTTGGTAAGTGTAGATACAAAACTTAACCGACTTGTGTTAACCTTTGGTTACGTTTATGCACCCAAATATGATAAACGAAACTATATGCGGCAAGTTGAAACGATTTTGTATTCGTTGAAAATTAATACCTGAATTGAACAATTAAAAACTTAAGAGATTTTCCTATTTTATAGTTTTAAACATCTACGATGTTTGTGTTTTTACCACTAAGAACACAGAGGACACTTAGTTTGCCTTTGGCGAAAAGTCTATCCACAGATAGACACTAATGAACACAGATGTTATTATTAATCATACGCTATAATTTGGATAAGTTTAAACATCTACAATGTTTGTATTTTTTATCACCAAGAACACAGAGGACATTTAGTTTGCCTTTGGCGAAAAGTCTATCCACAGATAGACACTAATGAACACAGATGTTATTATTAGTCATATACTATATTTTGGATAAGTTTAAACATCTACGATGTTTGTATTTTTTACCAATAAGAGTACGGAGGACATTTAGTTTGCCTTCGGCAAAAGTTTTAGCCGCAGATAGACACTAATGAACACAGATTTTATAATTAATTATCTTCTATAATTAGGACAGGTTTTAAACATCTACGATGCTTGTGTTTTTTACCAATAAGAGCACGGAGGACATTTAGTTTGCCTTCGGCAAAAAAGTTTAGCCGCTGATGAACACAGATGTTTTACTTATCCCTGACAGACTTTTATACTCTGTCAGGGAAAATAATACTAAACAAAGTTTTCACCTTTTTTTATTTTAACATCTTTAACAAATTGTCTGATTTTTTGTTCGTCTTCTTTTCGGCAAATTAATAAAATTCCGTCCGATTCGACTACTATATAATCTTTAAGACCCTGAATTACAGCCAATTTATCATTAGGCATATTTACAATGGTATTTTCAGTATCGTAAATCAAAACATTTTTGCCGATTACCGAATTGTTTTCTTCATTTTTTTGGCTGTTTTCATATAAAGAGCCCCAAGTACCCAAATCCGACCAACCAAAATCGGCACATAATACATAAACATTTTCGGCTTTTTCAATAATACCGTAATCAATAGAAATATTTTTACTTTCCGAATAGGTTTCGTCAATAAATTTTTGTTCTTCACCGGTATTATAGATGCCTATTCCACGTTTAAACAGTTCATCAACCTCAGATAAATGCTTGTTAAAAGCATCCATAATGGAATTAAGTTTCCATAAAAATATACCTGAATTCCAGAAAAACTCACCACTTTCAAAAAATATTTTAGCCATTTCCAAATTCGGCTTTTCGGTAAAAGTTTTTACTTTGGTAGGCTCACAATCAATATTCCCAATTTTTTGATTATGGTTGATTTGTATGTATCCGTAACCGGTTTCAGGTCGATTGGGCTTAATACCCAAGGTTAACAAAGCATCGTTTGTACTCACGAAATCCAATCCTTGATTTATGACCCTTACAAATTCCGGTTCGTTTAAAATCAGATGGTCGGAAGGTGCAACAATAATATTTGCATTTGGGTTTTTTTCTTGAATTTTATAATTGGCATAGGCAATACAAGGAGCCGTATTGCGCCGCATGGGTTCAAGTAATACATTCTCTTCTTTAATTTCGGGTAATTGCTCTAAAATAATTTCTTTATAATCTCTATTACTGACAATTAAAATATTTTCGGGTGGACAAATATTTTTAAAACGCTCAAAGGTTTGTTGCAAAAGTGTTTTTCCTGTTCCAAGAATATCTAAAAATTGCTTTGGTTTACCGGAACGGCTAAGCGGCCAAAACCGACTACCTACCCCACCGGCCATAATTACGCAAAAGTTATTACTATCCATTATCTATATTTTAAATTTTGCACTAAAATACAGAAAAAAGCAAATATTCGCAAAGAATTAATTATGGTTCTCCGAGAAATCTCTTTTAAAAAAAATATTTACAAAAGGTTTAAAATTTTAACTTTTACATTGTTTTTATATCGCGTTTTTTAAAATTCAATGAAAAAATTTGAACTATAAAAAGTTAAAAGATATTATTTCGCACCTTTGGTGCTAATTTTATTATTATTAGAAATCATCGGGCTTTGCCCAATGCTGTGATATCTCGCACCTTTGGTGCTACTCATTAAAAATGTTTTAGCACCAAAGGTGAGGAATATAATAGCCTATCCCAAAGGGATAGATATATTGTTTCAAAAAAATAAGCGAGCACCAAAGGTGCGTGATAAATTTGCCCGATAATTTACAGATGTGATTTTACGGTAGAATATAGTTACGGATTTAAGGGATATCAAAAGTTCTTATAAACATTATTTATTGTTTATCAATTCATTGTAGATATCGAGATACTGCTTGGCAATATTCTCCGGACGATACTTTTTTACATTTTCTAAGCCATTTTGTATTAAATTGTTACGCAATTTATCGTCTTTTATAATATTTTGAATGGCTTCTCTGATATCTTTTACTGAATAAGGATTTACTTTACAAGCCGCATTAGCTGCAACTGTATTCATCGGTTCAATATTTGATGTTAATACCACGCGTCCCACAGCATTTGCTTCAATAACAGGCATTCCAAAACCTTCGTAGCTTGATACAAAGCTAACTATATCTGCTTTTTCATATAAATCAATTAATTCGTTATCGGATATATTAAAATAATTTTTGTATTCGATATTATTTGTTTTTAAAAGGGCTTTTTGTTGATTGTTGAGCTTACCGACAATAATTAATTTGCTGTTTATAAATTTTAAAGCCTGAATTAAACGCAATAAATTTTTATTGGTTTTTGTCCCGATATGTAATATTACAGGTTTTCGCCGGTTAAATTTTTTTTCGTGATATTGAAATTTCGGCGAAACACAATTAGGAATTATACGTATTTTTTTTTCATCAACCGATGTGTATTTAATTAGTTCTTGCTTTGTAAATTCAGAGATTACGGTAATATAAGCAACTGATTTAACAGGAATTGTAAACCAAAATAATTTTAAAAGCCAAGTTTTCAGAAAATTACCGTATTTTATGCTCCCCACATCGTGAATAGTTAAAATGGTTTTATTCTTTTTTAAAAAAGGAGCTATAAAATGATTAAATCCGGTAATATGATTTATGTCGCCCTGATTTTTGCGTGCATGAAAAGCTATTTTCAGCCGGTTAATAAAACCAATGCTTTTATAAGGCGCATATACTTTTTTTACAGTAATATCTTTGGAGAGATATCCTGCTAAGGTATTAAAAATATTTTCGATGCTGTGAAAATCGGGGTCGGGGTAGCGGTAAAATAAGGATAGGTGCATGGTATTATTCTTTTGTTCGTATAAAATGGTCGATAAATGGTAAAATAAACTTTACAATTAAATAAAAAACCAAAAAATACATAAATAAATTACCGGTTATTTTAACAATATTTTTACCATTTATATTTATCAAAAAATACATAGGAAATATTAGTGCATAGCTCCATAAAGGATTATTTACCGAGCGTAAAAAATACTTGTAAAACCAGCCTATAATCAAACCTAATAAAAATATAGGAACAAACATAAATGCCGGACCATAATCGGCATAGGCTTGTGCCATATATCCAACACTAATAGATGTTCCTTTTGATGCGTCGGCAAGTTGAATTCCTGTAAGCTCCATAGTTGTTTTAGAGTCATCAATTGCTTGCTTGTTTGGAAAAAACAGGCGCGGCATTAAAACATGTTTCACCGCATTCTCCCAATTTTTTCCCTCCATATATGGTTTTCTATCGGGAATATAGTTAATTGTTGCCGAAAAATATTCAATAGAAAAAATTCTTTTAATTAGTGCTTCCAGTCCCATTTGGTAAGTTACGGAATTTACTTTTGATGTTAGCTCAAGTAATTTATTTAGTGCTGTTTGTTTATCAACTACAACAATTTGTGCCCTTTCCCCACCGGATAAAAATTGGCGATATTCTACTTTTACATAGCTCCAAACCACACCTATATTAAATAATATAACAGCAAAAAGAGTTAAAAAAACAATTTGTTTTGTGCCTTTTATTTTATTAAAAGTTAGATATATTACCGGAAGCATAATTAAAATTTCTTTAAACTCGGAAAAATACCCTGTAAAGCCAATCAATACCTCAATACCCAAAACTGTAGCAAGCAATTTCAGTTTTTCTTTTTTCTGCATTGCCACATAAACCATAATAAAAAGCAACGACCATTTAAAATAAGAAAGCATATTTACCGGTTGAGATAATCCGGGAATTACAAAACGTATTGCCTTAAACAAAGCACTTGAAAAAGAAGTATATAAAACATAAAAGATAATAATTTTTAAAGTATCGTACTGTTCTAAAAATTTTAAAGATATTTTTCGTTCTTTTATATTTATGATAGACAGTTTCATGCCCAGCGCAAAAAACAATAATCCGAATATGCTTAACCAAAATGCTTTATCAATATATTTTAATGAAGCAAAAGGACGCCAAAGCAAATCAATCATTTTAGCATCAGTTATTGTTAAATATAAATACCCGATGGTAATAGATAACCATTGAAATAATAAAGCAGCAACAATAAC
>JALSLF010000044.1 GCA_026988445.1 Bacteroidales bacterium | reverse complement strand
AAATTCTTTACATTCAAATGCCGGAATATTTTTTAAAACAAATTGATACATTTTTCCGGACAAATCCACATTCTCTTTTTGAGAAGAATACTTCCCTCTTGCCAATAAAACTTTTGAATAATATTGAGTGTTTAATACATCTAATTCATTAACATTTTGTGTGAAAAAATTATATTGAAAATCATTTGGAACAAAAAATCTTAGTTCACTGTATTGCACGGGAATAGAGCTTTGGAAATACCAACTTTCCGGATAAATCATCTCCAATGTAGGAACTTTGTATTTATATTCGATTACTGAGCCCGGTTTCACATCAGGAAAAGTAAAAGAAGCAATTCTTATGCAATTTGTACTATCTTTAAATTTTATGTTTTTGAATTTTAATTTAGATGAAATTATTTTTCCCGATTCATCTAAATTATAAGTCCTTGCAGAAATAGAAATATTATTTTCTTTATAAAACTTTTCACAATGTAAATCATGAAAAGGAATACTTATTTTTGCATATTTTAAGCCTTCTTCTGTTAAAATTTTTATACGTACGATACGTTCTTTCATTAAAAACAAGTACCTTCCACCTGAATTTATGTCAAAATAACGAATGCCATAATCATACAATACCACAGCAGGAGCATTAGGGTCATTATCATATTCTGACATTCTTAGTTCTTCCATCGAAATATCTTTCCATTTAACGGGAGGTTTGGGCTGAGAAAGAAGTAGAACAGGGAACAATAAAAAAATAATAAGTACTGAAGATTTCATACCGGCTAAGTTTAGGTTTTGGTGTATTTACAAAAAGAAAATAAGATATTGTAGCAAAGCTGCTATGCCTCCAAGGGCTGCCCCTACAATGATTAATTTCATTTCATCTTCTTTAAAAACAGGACGAAGAAATGCTTCAAATTCCGGTTTTGACAAGGCTGCCATTTTAGAGCTTAGCAAATTTTCTACATCAACAACCTTGCTTGCATACGGATAAACAAAACGCATGGCAATAGGTAGTTCCTCTAAAAAACGGTAATGAGCTATATTTTTGATGTATTTTATTTTTTTATCAATATTGATAATATTTGATAGAGAACCCGATTTTTCAACAACCGAATCAATTAATTTATCTGTGTGGTATTTACTTAGGTCAGAAAATCGATCATGCTTGGGTCCCCGCAATGTAAAGTCAAAAATTCGCTCAATAGTTAAAATCTGAGTTTTTATTATATGGGCATATTCTCCGGCAACGGTTTCTTGCCTTTTCAAAAATATGCCTTGAAAAGTAATTCCTAAAAATTTCTTAGGATATAAAGGTCTGAAAATAAGATGTAATGCCAAAAAGTTAGTTGCATATCCAACTAAAATACCAAATAAAACAAGCACCCACCAAGGATTATACAAGTAAAAAACAATTGCCTGTACAAGACCGAAAAGAAAACCAAAATAAAAACCGGAACGTTCAATAAATTTAAACTCTTTGTTCCCGACACTTAAAAAAATACGGTTAATTAATGCTTTATCTTCTAAAAGTGCTGAAATTGCCAAACTTTTTAAATCCAAAATGTCCTCAATGTTTACTTTCAAATCTTCCATTAAATTTTTTATTACTTCAGGAAGTTCTTCTTCAATAATTGCAATAATTTTATTTTTTGAGTTTTGTGGCAGGCTTTTCCATAAAATAGGAGCTTGCGCTTCCATTACTTCATTGGTAATTTGTTTTGCAAGTGTTTTTATGGCAGGGCTAATTTCTTCTTCAACTCTTTGAGCATCCAAGTTTGTAAATACATCACTGACACTTACCAGTTTAGTAGTCATCAAATCAACGGATATTTGTGCCATTTTTGTCGCTTTAGAAGGAATAATTCCTTGCCAACCAAAAGGACGAATACCAATATATTCAAGCGGGTAAAAAGTCATTTTTAGTGCAATGACATTGGTAAACCAACCAACAAAACCACTAATAAAAGGAATTATAAGGTATGAATAATATTTTAGTAAAAAATCAATTACCTGTTCCATTTAATCTGTTTGATTTTTTTTGCAAAATAATAAATATTATGCACAGCTAATAATATTTATTTGTATTTTTTGCTTCTATACGTTCAAATAATCATTTAGGTATTAGTCATCATTAAAATTATTAACAATGATTTTAGCATCGGGAAATTCTCCGGTAAGATTACGAAGCTTAATTTCTGCTTCCCATTCATAAAGATAGTTACCTGTATAGTAGATGAAAGAACCATCTTTATCAACATGTACACGCACGTCTTTAATGTTTCTAAATTCTGAATCATTAATAGGTACAGTGCTTTTTATTAATTGTATGGCATAACTTGATTGTTTTTCTTCCTTTGTTTCATCTGTATTTTCAGAAATTTCATTATTATTATTTCTTGCAAATAAAATATATTTAGAAGCATTCGGTGATTTTACTTTTGTTTCATATTCAAGTTCTTCGTAATTTCCTTGTGCCAATTGCTCTTTGTAAACAGAATCTTTTAATGATTTTATATTAATATCATCCAAAATCAAATGTTGTTCAAAAGATAAAAACGATCCGTAGTTGATTGTTTTTATTTTAATCTTATGAGTTGTAATGCCTTGATAATTAATTTTCAATATATAATTTATGCCGGATTCAAGTATTATGGTAAAATGATTGTTTGATAATCCGGGAGCATAAGATTTGATTACTTTTCCTTTTTCCGTTTCAATAAAAAACTTTACAACACCCCTTATTTGATTTTTATCCGATACATATAAATTCCCGGAAATTACGGCATAATTTTTCTTACTCTTTGGATTTAACTGAATTCTATATATATCGCTTTTCCCTTTTCCGCCTTTTCTTTTCGATGAAAAATATGCATAGCTACCATCTACAGACGGAACAAAAAAGAAATCATCTTCGATAGAGTTTATAGGTATGCCCATATTTTCAGCCAATTCCCAATTACCTGCTTCATCTTTTGAGGCTGCAAAGATATCAAAGCCTCCCATGGAATTGTGTCCTTCGGAACAAAAAAACAATGTGCCGTTTTTATGTAAAAATGGAGTTTCTTCATTTTTTGCCGTATTGATTTTTGCTCCCAGATTTTTTGCAGGTCCCCACGAGCCGTCGCTTTGTTTTTTAGAAACATAAATATCTAATCCGCCATAACCTCCGCGCCGGTTACTGGTAAAATAAAGTTCTGTTCCATCAGGAGATAAACAACCGGTAGTTTCTTTATATTTTGAGTTAATATTATTTCCCAGTTTTACGGCATTTGACCAAGTTCCATCTTCTTTTCTGTTTGTAATGTACAAATCTCCCTTGTTTCTTTCATATCGGTGAATTATCATGTGTTTAAAATCCGGTGAAATACTAGTGGCTGCATCATGTTGTTGCGAATTTACAGAATTTGGTAAACTATACGGCGTTTGCCAAACTGAATCAATTTTTAAAGCAGTATAAATATTTTCATCGTATTGTCCATCTGCATTTTTTATACGCATTTTTGTTCCTTCACGCCGCGATGTAAAAATTATCTCAGTTTCATCTGTATCCAATAATGCACTATGGTCTGAATATTTTGAATTAATCTCGACAAGGTTATCAACTAACAGGTCAAGTTTATTTTGTGATATTATTAACGCATTCTCACACTTTGATTTTAGTTCATTAATACGGTTTTTGAAAACATTTTCATTTTTAGGGATTTTTGATAAAACTTGATTTAGTGCTTCCTGAGCTTTTAAAAATTTACTTTGATAATAATAAGCATAAGCCAAATAATAATAAACCTCTAAAGGTGCATTATCCTCACCGGCTGTTTTAATATTTTTTATTGATTTTTGAAAATATTCAATAGATTGTTCTTTCCCGTAATCGGTATTGAGATATCCGAAACCAACCAAAAAATTTAATTTTGAGTTATCCTGTTTTTTTGCTAAAAGTTTTTTATACAGCAGTACGGCTTTTTCATATTTTTCATCTTGCATGGCAAAATCTGCCATTTCAAAAATCTCCTCATCCGTTAAATCTTCTACCGTTTTTCCGCGTTGCGATAATATAATATTGGGTAAAAACAGACTAAACAGCAGCGATATGTAAAAAAAACTTTTCAATTGTTTTTGTTTTTTTGAAAAAAATATTTCCTGATAATTTCTATAAAAATACTTACTGCAATGTAAATGCCAAAAAAGAAAACAACTACAATAATACCTTCCATATCCAAACGATGTACTATGTAAAAGCCAATTATTGCCGATATAAAAAATCTTAATAGTTGAATTATTCCTTGTTCTTTCATAATAAATATACTTTTTTTAAAATATTTTGGAAAAATAGCATAATTTATCCGGTTTATAAAGAAAATCTTAAGCTGAATTATCCTCTTTTAATGAATATATTTAAACTTTTTATTATTTTTATATCGATTTAAAACAAATTAACTAAATGGACTATAACGATTTTACACTCATCACGCAAAAAGCATTAAAAAAAGGTGCCCAAATTGCACGCGAATATAATCATCAAGCTATTGAAAATGCACATATCTTGAAAGGAATTTTAGAAACCGATAAAAGTGTAGCACCTTTTATTTTAAAAAAAACAGGTGTGGGCAAAGATGCATTTAATAAAATGATTGATGATGTTTTATCCACCTATCCAAAATTAAAACAAGGCGAAAAACTTAAAGTATCTGATCATGTTGAGAAATCTTTAAAATCTGCAAAGAAAATATCGCAAAGTCTTAAAGATGAATATATTTCAATCGAACATATTTTTTCAGGAATTTTGCTCACCGGCGATTTGGTTTCCGAAATAATGAAAAAAAAAGGAATTAACCAACAGAAATTGGAAAATGCCATAAAAGAATTGCGAAAGGGTGTAAAAGTAGATAGAAGAAATAAGGACGAGTATGAAAA
>JALSLF010000043.1 GCA_026988445.1 Bacteroidales bacterium | reverse complement strand
GAATCGGATATTGTTGGCCGTAATTATAGTATTTTTAGTTCTATGGATGCAAAATCTATTGAATACAGAAATTTTTGGAACGATTTACGTGCAGGTGTGCCTGTTGAGTTTGAGGAACATATTAAAATTCCCGGCGGCGCTGAATTTTGGTTGAAATCTTCTTATTTCCCGATAAAAGATAAAAAAGCTAAGGTGTATAAAATAATTAATATCGCTGTGGATATTACGCGATTGAAAGAACTGGAAGCCAAATTGAAAAATAATAATTAAAGATGAAGTTTAATTCACTAAAAGAAAAACTGAGCCTTATTATTTCGGTAATTGTTTTTGTTGTATTTGTTGTTCTATTGGTATATCATAATACCATTATACAAGAACAAAACAATAAATTAGCCTACCGTTTTATGGAAAATAATGCGCTTAGGTATTCTTCTTTATTACAAAATGAGTTTGACCGGATAAAATCGAAAAACGATGTACTTGCACTAGTAATTTCCAAAAAAATAGATGATAAAAGCCGTATCGGAGAAATTGAAAAGTTGCTAAAACCTATTGTTAATAATAACGAAGGTATATATAGAATTACTTTTGCTTATTTTGATACAGACACACAAGTACTTGACAGCATTAGTGAAACTGTGGAAGGAGGAATGAAAACTTTGTATTTGAACGTGATTAAAACTTTAAAAGGAACAAAACAAAACAATTTAGCTCCCGATGATCATTTAAAACTTGAACTTTTCAAAAAGAACTTGCCGGAATATGAGGGCAGTATGGTTTTTGAGTTTCAGGAACATACGCCTTTTAGTTACATTCCTGTATTAACACCCGTTTTTTCCGGAAAAAAATATTTGGGCTATATTGAAACCTGTGTTTCAACTAATTGGATTAATGAAAATATCATGCTTAATAACACGGGTTTACCCGAAGGCATAAAAGTATATATATCGGCTGATAATAAAATTGTTGCAACCAATAGCAAAGAACTTATAATTGGAGCACCTGTTAAAAGTATTTGTCCTGACTGCGTTTTGCAAAACACGAATGTAAATTTTAAAAAAACAGATCAAGGTGTTTTTATCTATTGCAGTAATGTTTTACAAAATGAAAATTTTGCAACTAATTTAAAAATATGTTTTGTCAGTTCGTCAGATAATTTACCGGGCGTAATTAGTAATAATTCGCGGAAATATTTTATCACCGGAATTATTTTATTATTTATCGCTTTATTAGTTATTTATTTGATTATAGGATATATTACCCGACCATTTAAACAACTAATTGCTTTTGCCCGGAAAGTTGCACAAGGTGATTTTGAATGCGAACAAAAAGATATACCGATTAAACATGGCGATGAAATCGGACAACTACAAATGGCATTTAGAGAAATTAGTCAATCATTGAAAGAAACTACCGAGGTAAGTAAAGCTATTGCATCCGGTGATTTTTCGCGCAGTTTAAAACCGAAAAGTGATAAAGATTTGTTGGCACAGGCAATTAACGGGATAAGTGAATTTTTGCAAAGCAAATCGGAACAAGATGTGGAAAGCAAAAAAGAAGAGGAAAAACAAAAATGGATTAATGAGGGGCTAAGTTTAATTTCTGAAGTTTTAAAAAGAAATCAAGATGATACACGTAATCTTGCCGATAAGTTAATAAAAACACTGGTTGATTTTTTAGATGTTTCGCTGGGTGGTGTATATATGAAAGAGCAAAATGAAGCAGGAGAAGAAATCTATCGCTTGACTGCGGCTTATGCCTATTCCGAAGGAAAGTACATTGACCGGAAATTTCGTTCAGGAGAGTCCTTGGTTGGGTCTTGTGTTTCAGAGCAAAGAGTGATTTACATGTCGAGTATTCCTGCCGGATACATAAATGTTATGTCGGGTATGGGTGAATCTGTTCCGAAAAGTTTAATACTTATACCTTTAATCTATAATAATGAGGTGTTTGGTGTGTTAGAACTTGCTTCATTAAAAGAATTTAGTGAAAACGATCAGGAATTTTTACAAAAAGCAGCGGATAATATTGCCAGTACTTTATCGCTAACACAAATTAGTTCGCAAACAGGTAAATTGCTGGAAAAAACTAAAAAACAGGCACAAGAACTTGAGTTGCGGGATAAGGAAATGAAAGCAACGCTTGAAAAAATAAGTAACTTACAAGAGCAAACAGCCAAAAAAGAAGCTGCCATGCGTGCTAAAATTACGGCACTTAATAATTCTTTGTTAATCGTTGAATATACCGTAGATGGTATTCTTGATAATGCCAATGAGAAATTCCTCAATATAATGGGTTATACACTTAAAGAATTGAAAGGGAAGAATGTGTTGGATATGTTAAACGAAGCAGAGCGTAAAGAATTGGTGCAGATTATCGAAACGGTTAAGCAGGGAAATTTTTATGAAACCATTGTTCGCAGGCATACAAAGTACGAAAAAGAAAAATGGTTGATGGCAACTTATACGCCGGTTTTAAATGAAGAAGGTGTGACTACGAGTATTTTGTTCTTTGCTACTGACATTACACGTATTATTCGTAAGGAGCAATCTCTGTTTACACAAATATCCGAATTAAAAGATGAAGTCCATGACCTACTTAAGGAAAAGTATCGCATTGAATCTGAATTAAACGAACAAAACAATAAGATTGATGAACTAATTGCTAATTATAAGATTAGCGAGGGTAATTTGGTGCAAAAAATGAACGACCAAAAAGCCGAGGCTGATGAGAAAATTGAATCTTATGAGCAAATGATTACCGGTATTATTTCCGATTGGGAAACACATATCCTTAATGCCGAAAAAATTATTTTAAAGAAAAATAAATAATAGTTAATTTAGGTTTAACTCACAGCTTAAAGTTTAGTTTTTGTATTAGTGCTGTATTGTATTCTAAACAAGATTTATCGTCCTCTTTGGGTGCCCAGGCAGCAAATTGTTTGTCGGTTTTTTGAATGTACGGACCGTCTTTTACTTCGTAAATTATTGAATTGTCTTCTAAACAAATTATTGTATGCCAGGTTCCGGGAGCTATTTCGCAACCATAATTGTCTTGTGTTCTGTCAAGTAATATATATTCTGCAATATTCCCCGAATTATCAAATTCAATAACTAAAACTTTGCCTTTTAGAATAATAAATGCTTCTCTTTTGTCCGGATTTTCATGTTTATGCGGCTGAACGTAGGTATCTTTATTCATTATATTCAGCATTCGTTGTAGTGTATCGCTCAATTCTTTATGAAAATTATAGTTAATACGCCGGCGAGGTGATGCTTGGGCGGTTTTAATAAGTTCATCTGTAAACTTCCGGTCAATTTTAATCATTTTTTATTCAATTTTAAACAGTGCAATTGCCTTTAATAATTCTTCTGCCTGATTGGATAATTCTTCGGAATTAACAGCTGTTTCTTCCGAAAGTGCAGCATTTTGTTGTGCAAGACGATTGAGTTGCTGTATTTCTTGAGTAATATTTTCAGCTCCTTTTAATTGGTTTTTACTGCCGGATGTAATTTCACGAACTAAAATTGCCGTTTTTTGAATTTCAGGGACTAACTTTTGCAACATTTCTTGTGAACGTTCTGATATTTGGGTTCCCGAATTGGATAGTTCGTCAATTTTTTTTGCAACTTCGGCACTTCTGATTGCCAATTTGTTTACTTCTTTTGCTACAACAGCAAAGCTTTTTCCGTGAATACCGGCTCTGGCAGCTTCAATTTCGGCATTTAAAGCCAAAATATTGGTTTGAAATGCAATATCGTCAATTACCGATATTTCTTTGGTAATGGTATGCATTGCGTTACTTGTTTCGTTAACTGCATCACTACCCGAAAGAATATCTGATGCAATTTTATTGGCAATTTTTTCAGTTTCGGACGAGTTTTCCGTGTTTGAATGAATATTTGCCGACATCTCTTCTAAGGATTCGCTTAACTGACCGGTAGTCTCTGCCAAAGTATTTGATGTTTCCGACATTTGCTGCGATGCATTACTCATGTATTTACCGGCTGAAACAATATTGTCGGCACTATTTTTAATTTTTAGTACTATATTGTTCAATTGAATAAGCATTCTTGATAAGGCATTTGCCAATATGCCAATTTCATCTTTTGATTGAAAATCTATTTTTATACGTAAATCACCATTTGCAATTTGATTTGCCTTTTGCGACAAAACCACAATAGGCTTTGCAATTCTTCTTCCTATTATTATGATTGTAATTACTGCAATTAACAACATTATTAAGATAATCAACATAACCGAATAGAGCATTTTCACTTGCTTTTCTTTCATTGCATTAACAGCATTGTCAATATCATCAATATAATTACCTGTGCCAACCACCCAACCGTATGGTTTGAACAAAGCTACAAAACTGCGTTTGGGCAGCGCCTTTCCACCGGATATTTTCGGAAACCAGTAATTTACGTATCCGCCGCCTGTTTCTGCTGCTCGAATAAAATCTTTTATAATATAATTTCCCCGTGCATCTTTACTGTTAATTCTATTTTTTCCTTCGTTTTCTTTAAGGCTTGAAACAATATTTAAGCCTTCACGCGTATCAATCCAAAAATAACCGTTATTTCCGTATTTGAGTTTTCGAACAAGTCTTGCTGCAAGTTCTTTAGCTTCCTTTTCCGAATAATGTCCTAATTGCTGTTGTTCGTAAATACCTTCCAAAAGGCTAATTACGGTTTCAACCTCCCAACGTGCAATTGAATCATAATCTTTACGCATGGTTTGTTCATAAGCAAAAATTGAACTGTTTCCTGATTGTCCGGTGAATAAAATAAAAAGAAAGCCTACACCCAAGCCTATGATCAACGCGGGAATTAAAGACAGCAATATTATTTTATGTGTAATTTTATTCATAAACAGACATTCAGAAAATGCTTTATTTCAAATATACTGCAAAAAAAATACAAAT
>JALSLF010000042.1 GCA_026988445.1 Bacteroidales bacterium | reverse complement strand
TTTGGTCGTGGTAGAGCTTAAAGAAAACAGGTGCTTGTCTCTTTTTAGACAAGCACCTGTTTTTTAGGTGTTATTGCTAAGTTTTTATTAAACATTCAATTAACCATTACGTTGTTAAACTTCTAAAATCGTCATTCTTTGTTCTATCCGCCGGTAGTCAGACAAGTTATTCGATATTCAGTTGATTTAAAAACAGGGAACACCGATTTACAAATTACGAAGTTTTTTAACTTGCTATTAACAATCCGTCGGCTGTCGGACAAGTTTAAGCATTAACAATTATTCATTTTGTTGAATTAAATGGAGTTTAGCCGGTTTTATTTACAATGCTCTTTTAGAGATTTTTCAGCTTCACTATTATTATTTCCCTGAGCTATTTTCCAGTCTGCACAGGCTTCTTTCTTTTTTCCGGCTTTAAATTTTGCATTCCCTCGCGCATAGTACGCACCTCTATATTTAGGTTTTATTTCGATAAGTTTATCAAAATCGGTAATGGCTTCATTATATTTTTTTAGTGCCATATGCGTTTTCCCTTGATAATATAATGCTTCAGCAACGGGATATTTTTTTGTGATGTTCTCAAAATCATTTAAAGCATCTTTATATTTTTTTTGTTTAAAATAAATAAGTCCTCGTAAAAATGTACCTTCAGGATTCTTATCTTTAATGGCTTTATTTGCATCTTCCATTGCAGCTTTATAATCATTCATGAGCCATTTTGTATATCCGCGCTTAACAATAATACGTGTATTTTGGGGATTATCTTTCAAAAGTGTATTAAAATCATCTATTGCTTTTTGATACTCGTTCATCTCTTGATAAGCATAAGCACGTTGCAAATAAACATTGCCTATATCTTCAAAATCAAAATCTAAAACTTTTGTAAAGTCTTTTATGGCAGCTTTATAATCAGTAATTTGTAGCTCGCAAGAAGCTCTTAAATTATAAGCATTAGGGTCGTCATTCACTAAATCTATATATTTGTTTAAATCGTTAATAGCTGCTTCGTAGTTTTGAATATATTCTTCTGCCATTGCCTTTTCATAATAAGATGCAGTATCTGCCGTATTTAGCTCAATTGCTTTAGCAAAATCCGCAATAGCAGCTTCTTTTTGATTAATATTGGTTTTGGCATATCCACGCAAATAATAAATTTCTGCATTATCGGGATTTAGTTCAATAGCTTTATCGTATTCAGGAATAGCTTTATCATAATCCCATTGGTCTGCAAAGGAATTAGCTTTATTAATAAATTCCTCAGCCGTTTGGCAAAAGCTCGAAATTGAGTAAAATAAAAGTGCGGTAATTAAAAATACTTTTTTCATTAATAAAAAATTTAAGATTAAAATTGATTTTGAGCATTTGCAAACAACCGGTGCTGCAGATTTTAATGCTAAAAACGTAGTGTTAATAATTGCTAAATACAAGTTCTAGCCCATGTAGTTTTAACAAATCTCGTTATTATGGAAAATATCCAATTCACAAAGATTTTGCATAGTTTCCTAAGTGCTACTTTATTGGGACTAAAACGTTACCGAAAGTATAGAATATAGAAGATTTGCAAAATATATTACACCAAATAAAGGATATTATAGATAAAAAAGTAGTTCTGTTAGGATAAACCATTAAGTTTAAAGCAGTCCACATAATCTTTATCATCATTTTGGATATGGTTAAGAACCCAACCGTTTAGATACACAATTAAAGCATAAACAGCATTATATTCACCATTTTCTATCATGTTTTGATATTCCTTTATTTTAGCTATAAATTGTTCATGTTCATGTTTATGTGCTTCAAAATTACCGCATTTAAAATCTTCAAGATACTTTTCTTCAAAGCCAAAATGATAATCGGTATAATCCAGAAGTTTTAAAATATTTTCGTTGATTTCACTAATTGATGCTTCGTTTTTAAACGATAAGTACAAAATATTAATAAAATCAATCCATTTTTTGTGTTGCTGATCGATAATATTAAGGTCAATAGAATAGTTTTCGTTCCATTTGATGAGTTCCGTTCTTTTTTCCAAATCCTTAGGTACTTCCAAATTATTTTCCTTAATAAAGTTTTCCAAAGCGTTAATTTTAGTAGTGAAATCAAATTCCATATAGGTCAATTTCTCTTTCACGCTTTCCAGTTCAGTTTCTAAACTTATCAATTTACCAATGCTGCGAACAAACATTACGATTCTACGCGTACCTTTAAAATTTATTTCCGACATGGACAGTTTTACCGGGATTTCTTTTCCTTCTTTGTCGGTTATGGTAGCATCAATAATAGAATTTATCAAATCATTTCTACCGGTTTTAAAGTATAAAGTAATTCGTTCATCAAAATCCCTAGCCATTTTTTCCGAACTAAGTTCATACATATTCCTTCCAAGCACTTCTGATTTTGCATATCCCCATAATTGCTCGGCTGCAGGGTTAAACATAATGATTTTACGTGCTTCATCAAATTGAATAACCGGATCAATATTCCACTCAAATGAGCGTTCAAACTGTGTACTGATTACCTCCAATTCTTCCGATTTTTTATTAAGTATCTTTGTAAGCTCTTGAATTTTCGCACGCTGGCGTTTATCGCGATCAATAAAGTTTATGCGCATATTTTCAAGTTCTTCTACCTCTTCTTTAAGTTCTGCTTCGCGAGATAGGACTTGCTCTAACTGTCGTTTAACTTCTTCAATTTGTTGGCGCATTTGAGCTTCTTGCGCTTGCATTTCCTGTTCGGAGATTTTAGATTGCTCCAATAATTCGGCTGTTCGAGTATTAATTTTTGCCGTAGATAGGGTAGAGGCTATACTTTCACCAATTTTTTCTACCAATTCAATTTCGTACGGTTTAAACTCATTGAAAGAGGCTATTTCAATTACTCCAAGCACCTGATTTTCAAGTTTTAGAGGAACAATTAACAAACTTTTAGGATTCGCTCCACCTAAACCTGATTCTATTTCAATATATTCTTCGGGCAGTTCGGTAAGATAAATTGTATATTTTTCAACCGCAACACCACCCACTAAGCCTTCGCCTAAATTAACTCTTTTATAAATAAACTTTTCGCGATTATAGGCATAGGCAGCTATTAATTCCAAATGAATATCATTTTCGTCTGTATCATTTAAAATAAATATTCCTCCTTGATTAGCATTCAGGTATTTTATTAAACTGCTGATAATATCTTTTGATAGCAATTTAATATTTTCGGTATGTCGTCGCAGTATTTCACCAAATTGGGCTAAACCTTCTGTGGTCCATCTACGCTGTTGGTCTTCTAATTTTCTTTTTTCTTCTTCCTCACGAGCAATTTGTAAACTTTTGTGCATATCCAACAGAGCATTTCCCAAAACATCTTGCTCACTCAAAGGTTGGTAATCTCCCGTATAGTTGCCTTTTCCCATTTCGATGGCAAAAAGAGATGTGCGTTCCAATCCATCCACTAACTTATTTAATGCCAATGCCATTGACTCGATTTCATCTTGCTGGTTAAAATGTAAATGTTCCGGCAGCGCACCTTCGGAGAGTTTTAAAACCATTTGCTCGAGCTTCTTCAGTGGTTCGGATACTGTTTGACTGAAATTATAAAGAATAAAAGCAACTACTAAAATGACCAATAAGGCAAAAAGACTGTTATATACTTTTATTTTTTTAGATTGATAAGCTAAATCAATCATGGATTCAGAGGCAACTTCTCCGGCAATTTTATCAATTTCATCAAGCTTTTTAATGATTTCTTCTAAATTCTGTTTATAGAAATAATATATTTTTGTCAATTGCGCCTTTCTGGTCGAAGCAGTGATACCGATAAATTCAACTGTTGTAATTGCTTCAATTGAATCACTTTGTAAGCTGTCTTTCGTTTGTTTTGTTATATCTAGGAATTGATTTTCGCCAAACAAATTTCCTTTTTCAAGAAGGTCTTTTTTTATTTTTTCCGTATTATCAAAATAGGGATGTAAAACATTTTTAAATAAAGATTTACTTTCGTCCAGATAATTAAGAATTTTAATTCTTGACATATCCATTTTATCAGGGAACAGTACTTGGGCTTGTCTATTTAAGCTATCATACAAAACTTCGGTTTCTTTAATAGTTTTTATATGTGCATTTACAATTTCGTTTATTGCCGCTGGGTTTTCTGTTTGAATGATTTCAAGTAAACGTTGTAAATCATAAATGTTGATGAGTCTTAATTTTCGTACACTTATTCTTGTATGCTGGGCATTTTTTATACGGTCAAGGTTTTGGTCAATTTTTTCAAGGGTTGAAAATTGCCAGAACAAGGTGCTCATAAAAATTATTATCACCAGTAAAAAACCTAAAAATAACTTTATTTTAATATTGAGCTTGTTAAAAAAATTCATTTTTGTTTCCTTATTATCTTTTTGATTGCAAAATAAAGGCTAAATTTACAATAAAATGGATAAATGTAAAAAATTATTTAATAAATTAATCTTTTTCTGTCAAAATTTTCGACAAATAGCGGACTAACTGCTAAACTACAAACAATATACCATTAATCGATTGTTCAATTAGTCTGCATTATTTTGTAAAACAAATAATGCAGACTAAATAAAAGTTTACTCCGTCTTGTTTTTATTTTTTACATATTTTTCCAGCCACCGGTCTTGCTCCCACAAAACATGTAAAATAGATTCCTTAGCTCTATACCCGTGACTCTCTTTTGGCAACATCACTAATCGGGCAATAGCTCCTAATCCTTTTAAGGCATTAAAATAACGCTCGCTTTGCAAAGGATAAGTTCCTGAGTTGTTATCTGCTTCGCCATGAATTAATAATATAGGTGTTTTCATTTTATCAGCATGCATAAAAGGCGACATTTCGTAATATATATTTGGAGCTTCCCAATAAGTACGTTCCTCACTTTGGAAACCAAAAGGGGTTAATGTTCGGTTATAAGCTCCGCTTCGTG
>JALSLF010000041.1 GCA_026988445.1 Bacteroidales bacterium | reverse complement strand
AGATAAACGGTTTGTTTACGGGAATTAATGTTTTGGTTTGGATTGTCGGTATCGGCACTTTATTGGCAGGAGTAATCGGAGTTAGTAACATCATGCTGATTATTGTTAAAGAACGAACAAAAGAAATTGGAATAAAACGAGCAATAGGAGCACAACCTAATACAATAATCGGTCAAATTATTCTGGAATCGATTTTCTTGACAGCTATTGCCGGTTTTGCGGGATTAACAGTTGGTGTGTGGTTATTAGAACTTATTAATATGGCTTTAACTGCATCAGGCGGGAATAGTAAAGCATTTCGTAACCCGGAAGTAAACTTTGGGATAGCTTTCACAGCATTGCTTATTATTGTTATTTCCGGCGCATTTGCCGGCTTATTACCTGCGCAGCGGGCTATCAGTATAAAACCAATTGATGCATTAAGAGATGAATAATCAATTTCAAATCGTCCGAAAACTTCAAATCGTCCGTAAGGATATTTGAACGTTTTTTAAGATTGAATGATTGAATGATTGAGTGATTGAATGATTGAATGATTGAATAATTGGAGTTAATAAACTATTAAACTAAAAACTATCAAAAAAATATCAACATAAATTATTGAAAAAATGAAAAAAATAATCAGAATTACATTACTAATTGTTATAACAGGTATCTTTGTATGGACAATCGTTTTTTTGTATCAAAAATCGGAGAAAAAACCACTTGTATATAAAACCGAAAAAGCATTTTTTACAGATATTGTTAAGAAAACGGTTGCTACCGGCTCGGTAGTTCCACGTAAAGAAATTGAAATAAAACCTAAGGTATCGGGGATTATTGAAAAATTATATGTTGAACCCGGCGATAAAATAAAAAAAGGAGCGATCATTGCAAAAGTTAAGATTATTCCTGATATGATTAGTTTGAACAATGCTGACGCACGTGTAAAACAAGCTAAAATTAAGTACAAAGATGTTGAAATTATCTACAATCGCCAGAAAGATCTTTATCAAAAAGGGGTAATTGCCAAAGCTGAATTTCAAAAAAACGAACTGGATTATCAAAGTGCAAAAGAAGATTTAGAAGCTGCCGAGAATAATTTGGAATTAATAAAAGAAGGCGCTCTGAAAAAATCGGGTGGGGTTACCAACACAATTATTCGCTCAACTACTACAGGAATGGTGCTTGATGTACCGGTTGAGGAAGGAAACTCGGTAATTGAAAGCAATACCTTTAACGATGGTACAACCATAGCTGTTATTGCAGATATGAGCGATATGATTTTTAAAGGAAAAGTTGATGAAACCGAAGTAGGAAAAATAAAACCGGGTATGGATTTGCTCTTGCGTATTGGTGCTTTGGAAAATGATACTTTTCAAGCGAAGCTCGAATATATTTCACCAAAAGGAATAGAAGAAAATGGTGCCATTCAGTTTGAAATAAAAGCAGATGTTAAATTGAAACAAGATAAATTCATCCGTGCAGGATACAGTGCGAACGCAGATATTGTTTTGGAGCGTAAAGACAGTGTATTGGCAATAAAAGAAAGTTTAATTGATTTTAGTGAAGATACAGCTTACGTGTTTATACAAAAAGCAGATCAAGAGTTTGAAAAACACAAAATTCAAACCGGTATATCCGATGGAATTAATATTGAAGTTCTTTCCGGTATTGATACAAGTTCTTTGTTAAGAGGAGAAATTAAAGAAGAAAATCCGGAAAAAGATGAATTAGCTCAAAATTAAATTTAGCTAGAAATCGACCAACAGGAGAATTGAATATTATTTTTAAATGATTAAAACAAAATAACCCGACAAATTAATTTAGGTTTTATATAAGCACTATTCGGTAACAATAAGGGAATATTGTTAAAAACTGTAAAAACTGCTCACCTGATTCTTTAAGAAATCAAACTATTATTGGGGAATAAGTTTGATAAATTCTTAAATTAAAAGCAAAGCAGTTTTACAGTTTTTGATGGTTAGAAATAGGAAACAAAACAGGCATTAATGCGTATAATATGTTAAATTTGATATAGATAAAGTAAGGTATGAATAAAAAGATTTTATTGGCATTTGGAATAATTGTACTTATAATTCAAGGAAATTTATTAGGGCAGCAATCAAAAAAAATACTTTCAATTAAAAGAGTGAAAACAGCCCCTGTTATCGATGGTAATTTAAACGATGCCGTTTGGAAAGATGCTCCTGTAGCTAAGGATTTTGTACAGTTTGAGCCTTATAACGGGAAAGCCCCAAGCGAGCCTACAGAAGTGAAAATTGTGTACGATGATGAAGCAATTTATTTTGGAGCCATGATGTATGAAAGCAAACCGGACAGTATTTATACGATTATGACCAAAAGAGATGCCGGTTTTGGGGGAATCGCTGATATTTTGGTTATTTCAATAAGTCCTTTTAACGATGGTATTAACTCAAACATATTTATTGTATCAGCAGCCGGTGTTCAGTCTGAAATTAAAGGTTCGGCTAACGGTTCGGATAAAAATTGGGATGTAGTTTGGGAAAGTGCTGTAAATGTAACCGATAGCGGATGGATTGCCGAAATTGCCATCCCTTATTCGGCTTTACGCTTTTCAAAAGAGCACATTCAAACCTGGGGGATTAACTTTTTTAGAACCATTCAGCGTTTGCGCGAAGGAACAAGTTGGAATTGGATAAATAATGAAATAGAAGGTTTTACGAATCAACAAGGTGAAATTACCGGAATTGAAGGGATAAAACCACCTTTAAGATTATCATTTACGCCTTATGCGTCAAGTTTTTTTGAAAAGAATTCTGAAAATGATTATTGGGATAAAGGTTTACGTGGAGGAATGGATTTAAAATGGGGAATTAACGAAAGTTATACCTTGGATATGATGCTTATTCCTGATTTTTCACAAGTTCAGAGTGATGATCAGATTTTAAACCTAACTGCCTTTGAAACAAAATATGAAGAAAGGCGACCTTTTTTTACCGAAGGTACCGAACTTTTTAATAAAGCGGATATTTTTTACTCCAAAAGAATAGGCTCTACTCCGGTTAATCTTTGGGATGCTTATGATGATTTAAATGATAATGAAGAAATTATTGATAATCCTGCCGAAACGCAAATCATTAATGCAACAAAAATTACAGGACGCTCAAAAAATGGGTTCGGTTTAGGTTTTTTTAATGCAATGACAAAAAGTTCCGAAGCTATTATCAAAGATACGCTAAGTGGAGGAGAACGTAAATTTGTAACGCAGCCTTTTACAAATTATAATATCCTTGTTTTCGATCAAAATCTAAAAAATAATTCCTATGTAAGTTTGATTAATACCAATATGCTTATGGCTGCAAACGACTATATGGCAAATGTTACGGCAGGAGAATTTTTGTTGAAAAATAAAAAGCAAAACTATCAATTCAATGGAGTGCTTGGTGTTAGTCAAAAATACAAAAGTACAGATAAAAATGAATATGGTTATAAATACAATTTAGCATTTGCAAAAACCGGCGGAAATTACCGGTTTGGAATTAGGCAACAGCTTATTGATGATAAATTTGACCCAAATGATATGGGATTTTTATTGTTTAATGACTTTATTTCTACCAGAGCTGATGTAAGCTATCAAACACTACAGCCATTTGGGCGCTTTATAAATTTTAAATTACGTTTTGATACCCGACACCAAATGACTTATGATACAAAGGAGCTAATGTATTGGCAAATAGGTATGAATACCTCGGTTACCTTCCAGTCATACTGGGATATTGGATTTTTTTATGATAATTACCCTTTAGGGCAGTACGATTTTTACGAAGCACGTAAAGACGGGCAAGTCTATTATATTGAGCCATCTATGTTTGGAGGTGTTTTTATGGGTAGTGACCGCCGTAAAAAGTTTTCATTCAGACTTTTTGTGATGACTTGGACTTCTAAGTCTGAGTATAATCAACACACCTATAGAGGCAGAATATCGCCCACTTTTAGAGCTACAGATAAATTAACTTTTAGTTTGGCAATTAGCCCTGCATTTCAAATCAATGATATAGGTTATGCCGATGAAATTTCAGATACGGTAATTATGGGTTTGCGCAATAGAAAAACTATTTCCAATACTTTTACTACTGATTATTCTATCACCGATAAAATGTCGGTAAGTATGCGCATCCGCCATTATTGGTCATCAGCAAAATATAAACAGTTTTTTAATCTTAAAGAAGATGGTGGTTTAACAGAAAGACCTGAATATATTGAAAATCAAGACATTAATTTTAATGCCTTTAATGTTGATTTTGTTTATACTTGGCGTTTTGCTCCGGGTAGTGATGTTTTATTTATCTGGAAAAATTCTATTTATAGTTTTGATGATTATGTAATTGATGATTATTTTGATAATATAGGCACGATGTTTAAAGAGCCGCAAACGAATTTGTTGTCAATTAAAGTACTGTATTATCTTGATTATTTGTATCTAAAAAGAAAAAATAAAAAGATTAACTAACTGGTCTTACTGCTAATTTAGTGGAAATAGTAAGATATTTATTTTAATACCAAACAGGCTGAAAGCTAAATTTATACTAACCCAAAGGCAACGCCTTGGGTTAAAAAAACACTAGATAAAAACACCCTGAAAGGGTAAATTAAATTGCACTTACAGTGCGAATACTAATTTTATTTTCGTACTTAACCCAAGGCGTTGCCTTTGGGCTAAATTAACTAAGGCTTTCAGCCTTAAAAATCATTTTTTCGCTTAATGATACTAAATAAATCATTAATTTATCTAAATACAGAATATTACAAATAATCCTTAACTAAACGACATTGGTTTATAATCGCTTAATTTAGGTAAAACTCATACAAGCTATTTTTGTGGGCTGTATTTTTTTTTATATTTTTATCAAAGAAAATATAAGACTTTTAAATGAGTTCAAATACTTCTTCTACAAACGGACACGGTTTCGGTACAGCACCTGTTTTTCTGGCTGCCATAAGT
>JALSLF010000040.1 GCA_026988445.1 Bacteroidales bacterium | reverse complement strand
GCCCGATAATAAACATATTTGGTTTAAATCGGAAAAAAGCGGATATGCTCATTTGTACACCCTAAATATTGAAACCGGCAAAACAAAACAGCTTACAAAGGGTAAATACGAAGTATATAATCCAAAAATATCAAACGATGGTAAATATTGGTATTTTACTGCAAATATAGACCATCCCGGCGACAGGCAATTCTACCGTATGCCCATTTCAGGAGGAAAACCTGAACAACTTACCTATTTAAGTGGAAATAATGAAGTCAGCCTTTCGCCCGATGAGAAATATTTTGCCATACGTTATTCCTATTCCAATAAACCATGGGAAATATATTTAATGAAAAATCCGGCAATAAGTGGTCAAGAAGAAAAAATGAAACAAATTACGCATTCCACCACAAAAGAATTTGAAAAATATCATTGGCGCGAGCCGGAAATTATCACTTTTAAAGCCTCTGACGGGGCAAAAGTTTATGCACGCCTGTATTTACCCGGCGAAAAAGTAAAAAATAATGCGGCGATAATTTTTGTACACGGTGCAGGCTATTTACAAAACGCACATAAATGGTGGAGCGGATATTACCGCGAATATATGTTTCATAATTTATTAGTCGATAACGGATACACCGTGTTGGATATTGACTATAGAGCAAGCTCAGGTTACGGCCATGATTGGCGCACCGCTATTTATCGCCATATGGGGGGTAAAGATTTGTCCGACCAAGTGGATGGTGCAAAATATTTAATAAAAACTTACGGTATTGATAAAGAAAAAGTAGGTATTTACGGCGGTTCTTACGGCGGCTTTATTACTTTAATGGCAATGTTTAAAGCCCCCGGTGTATTCAAAGCGGGTGCAGCCATACGTTCTGTAACCGATTGGGCGCACTACAACCACGGCTACACCTCGCCGATATTAAACACACCGGTAAGCGACAGTTTAGCCTATGTACGCAGTTCTCCCATTTATTTTGCCAATGGTTTACAAGGACATTTACTTATTTTACACGGTATGGTAGATGATAATGTTCATTTTCAAGATGTGGTCCGATTATCGCAAAAATTAATTGAATTGGGTAAAAAAAATTGGGATATGGCAATTTATCCGGTCGAAAGGCACGGTTTTGTTGAAGCGAGTAGTTGGACAGATGAATACTCACGCATTTTTAATCATTTTCAGAAATATTTGTTGGGAAAAGAATAGAAATTTGAAGTAAATTTTATTATTTTTATCTAAAATTTATAAATTATGGAAAAATTTTTTAGAATTAACAAAAGTTTTGTGTGGGTTTTGATTTTTATTAGCATATTTGCGTTTATTGAGGCAGTATTTTTCAACTTTTTTAATAACCAAACAGCTTTTTTTAGTATCGGACTTATTAGCTTTTTATATCTGTTTTTTATAATTTTAAGCGATATATTGTCACATACGATTTATAACAAAACTTTTTGGATAATTTCATTATTCATAATGAGCTATCCAACTATTATAGTGTATTTAATTCGCAGAGAACAATTAATTAAGTTTGGAGAAAAAATGCTCCAAAAACAAAATCGAAAGTAAATTTAAGTATTAATATATTCGTGTAAATTAAATTAATGAAAATGAGAAGATTAATATACATTTTGTCAATTGTATTACTGGGGGGTATGCAATTGCAAGCACAAGAGCAATGGTCTTTAAACCGTTGTATTGATTATGCCTTAGAGCATAATATTCAGGTAAAACAAACCAAAATCAAAGCGCTGTCGAGTGAAGCAAACCTGAAACAATCAAAAGCTTCAATTTATCCAAACTTGAATGCTTCTGCTTCTGATGCGTTTCAATTTGGTAGAACCATTGATCCGTTTACCAACTTATTTACGGATCAAAAACTGCAATCGTTTAGTGTATCGGCAAGTAGCCAAGTAACCTTGTTTCAAGGTATGCAAAAATACAATACCATTAAACGAAATAATTACACCTATATGGCTAATTTGCAGGAAATTGACCAAATTAAAAATTCGATTAGCATGCAAGTAGCCACAGCCTATTTGCAAATTTTATTTGATAAAGAGCTTTTAGAAGTAGCAAAAAGGCAAATTGATATTACCAAAGAACAGGTTGCCCGCACCAATACATTAGTGGAAGCAGGAA
>JALSLF010000039.1 GCA_026988445.1 Bacteroidales bacterium | reverse complement strand
TGGTAAACAGAAAAGTAAAACATCCTATTTATGGAAAATTCATCAATAAGTCGAAAAAATTCATGGCACATGATGAAAAAAACGACTGCAATATTGGTGATACTGTTAAGATAATGGAAACCAGACATCTTAGTAAAAGAAAGAGCTGGAGACTTGTAGAAATAATTGAAAGAGCTAAATAATTATGGTACAGCAAGAATCAAGATTAGCGGTTGCTGATAACAGTGGAGCAAAAGAGGTGCTCGTAATCAGAGTTTTAGGAGGAACAGGTAAACGATATGCCAGCTTAGGCGATCAAGTTGTAGTTACTGTAAAAAGTGCTATTCCTTCTGGAGAGATGAAAAAAGGTACAGTTACAAGAGCTGTAGTTGTTCGCACCAAAAAAGAAGTACGTCGTCAGGACGGTTCATATATTCGCTTTGATGACAACGCGGTGGTATTATTAAATAATGCCGGTGAAATGAGAGGTACTCGTATTTTTGGGCCTGTTGCTCGTGAATTACGAACAACAAATATGAAAATTATATCATTAGCACCGGAAGTGCTTTAATTGAAAAAAAATAAGGCAATGCAAAAGAAAGTACATATTAAGAAAGGCGACACGGTATATGTAAATGCCGGTGACTATAAAGGACAAAAAGGCAGAGTGCTAGATGTTGACCGGAAATCTTACCGTGCAATAGTTGAAGGTGTTAATATGGTTTCGCGCCATACCAAACCCAATAGTGCATATCCGGAAGGTGGTATTATAAAAAAAGAAGCACCAATTCATATTTCTAATCTGATGTTAATTGATCCGTCAACCGGTGAGCCTACAAGAATTGGACGAAGATTGAATGATAATAATAAATTAGTGAGATACGCTAAAAAATCAAAAGAGGAGATTAAGTAATGGACTTCACGCCAAATCTTAAAAAGAAATATACAGAAGAAATTATACCAAACCTACAGAAGGAGTTTGGATATAAGAGCATTATGCAGGTACCGAAACTTGAAAAAATAGTGATTAATCAAGGTGTTGGTAAAGCAGTGGCAGATAAGAAGTTGTTAGATATTGCCGTTAAAGAAGTTACGGATATTGCCGGACAAAAAGCGGTAACGACCTTGTCAAAAAAGGATATATCAAACTTTAAGTTACGTAAAAAAATGCCTATTGGTGTAAAAGTTACTTTGCGTAAAAATCGTATGTATGAATTTTTAGAAAGGTTGATTTCTGTTTCAATTCCTAGAATACGTGACTTTCGCGGTATTGGTGATAAATTTGACGGTAAAGGGAATTATACCTTGGGTATTCAAGAACAAATTATTTTTCCCGAAATAAATATCGATCAGGTAAATCAAATTTTGGGGATGAACATTACTTTTGTAACTACTGCCAAAACAGATGAGGAAGGTTATGCCTTACTAAAAGAATTTGGATTACCATTTAAAAATATAAATAAAAAATAGCTATGGCTAAAGAATCAATGAAGGCTCGTGAAGTCAAAAGACAAAAGTTAGTTGATAAATATGCTGAAAAGAGAGCCAAATTAAAAGCAGAAGGGGATTATGTAGCATTGCAAAAATTACCCAAAAATGCTTCACCGGTTCGTTTACACAACAGATGCAAATTAACCGGACGACCTAAAGGCTATATGAGACAATTTGGTATCAGCCGTATCACTTTCCGTGAAATGGCATCTTCCGGATTAATCCCCGGTATTAAAAAAGCAAGTTGGTAAATTATTAAATAAAGAACAATGACAGATCCTGTTGCAGATTATCTGACCCGAATTAGAAATGCGGTGATGGCGAGGCATAAAGTGGTTGAAATACCTGCCTCGAATATGAAGAAAGAAATGACAAAAATCCTACATGATAAAGGATATATTTTAAGTTATAAATTTGTGGATGATGGCCCCCAAGGTACAATTAAAATTGCTTTGAAATATCATCCTAAAAGTAAGGTGCCTGCTATAAAAAATATAGAAAGGGTTAGTAAGCCCGGTTTGCGAAAATATACAGGTGCTAATAAATTACCACGTGTTTTAAATGGTTTAGGAATTGCTATCCTTTCTACTTCTAAAGGTGTTATTACCGATAAGGAAGCAAGAGATTTGAATGTGGGTGGCGAAGTATTGTGTTACGTTTATTAATTTGTTAAGGAATGTCACGGATAGGAAAATTACCAATAGATTTACCAAGCGGAGTTACAGTTAATATTTCAAAAGGAAATTTAGTTACTGTAAAAGGACCTATGGGCGAACTTACCCAGCAGGTAAATCCGGATATTATCATCAAAGTTGAAGATAATCGAATTATTTTGAAACGACCCACCGAACAAAAGCGTCATAAATCTATGCACGGTTTGTATCGTTCTTTGTTGAGCAATATGGTAGAAGGAGTTTCAAAAGGTTTTGAAATTAAACAAGAACTTGTTGGAGTTGGATATAGAGCAACTTCAAACGGCCAAATATTAGAACTTGCATTAGGATATTCTCATGCTATTTATTTAGAAATACCTAAGGAAGTTAAAGTTGAGGCGGTTACAGAGAAAAGAGCGAATCCAATTATTACTTTAAAAAGTGCTGATAAGCAGTTAGTTGGACAAGTTGCTGCAAAAATTCGTTCATTTAGAAAACCTGAACCCTATAAAGGAAAAGGTATTAAATTCGTTGGTGAACAACTTAGAAGAAAGGCTGGTAAAGCTGCGGCTAGTTAATAAAATAGTAAAATTTTGCATTATGGCTTTAGTTAAGCAGGAAAGAAGATTAAAAATCAAAAGAAGAATCCGGAAAAAAGTTTTCGGTACACAAGATAAACCGCGAATGAGTGTCTATCGTAGTAACAAAAACATCTTTGTTCAATTGGTTGATGATGTAAGCCAAAAAACTTTGGTAGCAGCTTCCTCTTTGGAAAAAGATATAGCCGAAAAGAAAGACATTACTAAAATTGAACAGGCTGAACTAGTTGGTAAATTAATTGCTGAAAAAGCGGTTAAAGCCGGTATCAAAGATGTGGTTTTCGATAGAAACGGTTATTTATATCATGGTCGTGTTAGAAAGATTGCTGATGCAGCCAGAGAAAACGGATTAAAAATATAAGAGAAATGTCTACAAGTATAAGAAAAGTTAGAACAAGTGATTTAGAGCTTAAAGATAGACTAGTTGCTATCAAGAGAGTTACCAAAGTAACCAAAGGTGGACGTACTTTCAGTTTTTCTGCGATAGTGGTTGTTGGTGATGAAAATGGTATTGTTGGATATGGTTTGGGTAAAGCTAATGAGGTTACAACCGCCATATCAAAAGGTATTGAAGATGCTAAAAAGAATTTGGTGAAAGTACCTATCTTTAATGGCACGATTCCTCACGAACAATCTGCTAAATATAGTGGTGCCAGAGTATTTATTAAGCCTGCATCTCATGGTACCGGTGTAAAAGCCGGTGGTGCTATGCGTGCTGTTTTAGAGAGTGTTGGTGTAACTGATGTATTAGCAAAATCTAAGGGTTCCTCTAATCCACATAATCTGGTAAAAGCTACTATGGCTGCATTGCTGGAATTACGAGATGCTTATACTGTTGCACAGCATCGTGGAGTTTCTCTTAAAAAAGTATTTAACGGATAATATCTAATAATATGGCAAAGCTGAGGATTAAACAAGTTAGAAGCAAAATAGGCAGCACCAAAAGACAAAAGTTAACGCTTGAAGCCTTGGGCTTACGTAAAGTTGATGCTGTTGTTGAACATGAAGATACAGCACAAATTATTGGTATGATTAGAAAGGTCGACCATTTAGTAACTGTTGAAAAAATATAATATTTTAAATTGTAAAATACAATGGATTTAAGTAATTTAAAACCGGCAGAAGGCTCTGTAAAAAAACGCAAAAGAATTGGACGTGGTGAAGGCTCCGGAAAAGGTGGAACTTCTACAAGAGGACATAAAGGGCAAAAATCCAGATCGGGTTACTCAAAAAAGATTGGTTTTGAAGGTGGACAAATGCCTTTACAGAGACGAGTTCCTAAATTTGGTTTTAAAAATATTAACAGAGTAGAATATAAAGCTATTAACCTATCTGATTTACAAGCGCTTTCTGAAAAGAAAGGCTTAGAAGTTATTGATATCCAAGCTTTAATTGATGCAGGTTTAGCAAAAAAGCGTGACCTTATCAAAGTTTTAGGCAAAGGTACATTAGATAAAAAGTTAGAGGTTAAAGCACATGCATTTTCAAAATCTGCTATTGCTGCTATTGAAGCAGCAAAAGGTACAGCTGTAAAATTATAAGTCGATGAAAGGACTGATTGAAACATTAAAGAATATTTGGAAAATAGATGACCTTAGAACAAGAATTCTTACAACCTTAGGTTTTCTGTTAATTTATCGTTTAGGAGCACATGTTGTACTCCCTGGAATTGATCCTTTGATGCTTGAGAATTTAAAAACTCAATCAGAACAAGGGATTCTTGGTTTATTAAACATGTTCTCCGGAGGTGCTTTTGCCAACGCATCTATTTTTGCATTGGGTATTATGCCCTACATCTCTGCATCAATTATTATTCAATTGCTTGGTATGGCAATACCTTATTTTCAGCGATTGCAACGTGAAGGTGAGAGTGGACGAAAAAAGATAAATCAGATTACCAGATATTTAACAGTTCTTATTACCGCTGGGCAAGCTCCCGGATATATGGCAAATTTAAAAGCGCAACTTCCGGCAGAGGCTTTTGTTGTTAGTGGTATGTTTTTCTGGGTTTCTTCTGTAGTTATCTTAGTAGCCGGTACCATGTTTGTTATGTGGCTGGGTGAAAAGATTACGGATAAAGGTATTGGAAACGGTATATCTTTATTGATTATGATTGGTATTATTGCTCGTTTACCATTCTCTTTATTTGCCGAATTTGTTTCCAGAATTGAAGAACAAGGTGGTGGGCTTGTTGCCTTTTTATTAGAACTTGTAATTTTGTTCCTTGTTTTTGCCGCTACTATTTTACTAG
>JALSLF010000038.1 GCA_026988445.1 Bacteroidales bacterium | reverse complement strand
AAATCGCTTAAACTTTCGCGTATTACCGGATTTTTTATCTGCATCACTTTTGCCGAAATACTTGCAGCAAGAGAGTTGTACATGTTGTGTTTGCCTTGTAATGCCAAATCGTATATACTCATTTCAAAACTGTTTTTATCAATATTAACTTTTAATTGATTGTTATTAATATATCCGCCTTTTTCTACTTCTTTTTGTATAGAAAAAGCAATATTTTCCGATTTTAAATTCAGTATTTTTAATTTACTGATAATTTCCTCATCATCTGTATTATAGATGAAGTAACAACTTTTATCCAGATTTTGTGTAATCCTGAATTTTGAATTTATATAATTGGAAAAATTATTATTATACCAATCTAAATGATCGGGTGTTATATTTAGTAATATTGCAATATCCGGTTTAAAATCAAACATGTTGTCCAACTGAAAACTGCTTAATTCGATTACGTAGTAATCGAAATTATTTAAAGCTACTTGATAGGCAAAACTTTGTCCTACATTTCCGGCTAAGCCTACATTTAAACCTGATTTTTTCAAAATATGATAAATCAACATTGTTGTTGTTGTTTTACCATTACTGCCTGTAATACAAATCTTTTTTGCATTTGTAAACCTGCCGGCAAATTCAATTTCGGATATTATATTTATGCCTTTTTCTTTTATTTTTTTTATAATTTCAACTTTATCGGGAATACCGGGGCTTTTAATAATTTCATCAGCCGATAAAATTTTTTCAAAACTGTGTTTTTTTTCTTCCCAATCTATTTTATATTCGTTAAGAACGGTTTTATAATTTTGTTTAATTGCCGAATTATCCGAAACAAAAACATCATAGCCCATTTTTTGAGCGAGCACTGCTGCGCCTGTACCGCTTTCACCGGCTCCGAGTATGACAATTTTTTGTTTCATTTTTTAATATTTATTTTTTTTACTATGAAATCTTAGTTTTTCACCTTATTTTTAAGGTTATTACCGTTAAAACAGCTAACATAATTCCTACAATCCAAAATCGTGTTACAATTTTAGGCTCAGGATAACCTGATTTTTGATAATGATGATGCAAAGGAGACATTTTGAATACTCTGCGTCCTTCACCGTATTTTCGTTTTGTGTATTTAAAATAACTTACCTGAATAATTACCGAAAGATTTTCAACCAGAAAAATTGCGCAAAGCAATGGGATTAACAGCTCTTTCCGTACCAAAATTGCAAATACCGCGATAATCCCTCCAAAAGTAAGACTCCCTGTATCGCCCATGAATATTTGTGCAGGATAGGAGTTGTACCACAAAAAGCCTATGGCTGCACCAATTACAGCACTTGCAAATATTACCAATTCGCTTATATTGGGTATGTACATTATATTCAGATAATCGGAATAAATAATATTACCCGATAAATAGGCAAATATCCCCAGCGTAATTACATTAATTGCCGAAACTCCTGTTGCTAAACCGTCTAAACCATCGGTTAAATTGGCTCCGTTTGAAACGGCGGTTATTATAAAAATTGTAATCAGGATAAAAACAATCCATGCAGCCGGCTGTTTATATTTCCCCATAAAACCTACCAATGAGGCATAATCAAATTCATGATTTTTTAAGAAGGGAATGGTTGTAATTGTAGATTTTACATCTATTGGTTTAACATGTTCGGTACTATTCGTTTGTTCGGTATTTAAAGCTGCCGGATTTTCGCGCACTACAATATCATCACTAAAATACATCGTAAAACCAACTATAATACCTATTCCTATCTGACCAATAATTTTAAATTTTCCGGAAAGACCTTCTTTGTTCTTCTTAAATACTTTAATATAATCGTCTAAAAAACCAACAAAACCTAACCACAAAGTGGTTATTATCATTAATATAATGTATATATTATCTAATTTTGCAAATAATAGTGTCGGGATAATGATGGATGCGATAATTATTATTCCGCCCATGGTTGGGGTTCCTACTTTTGCATACTGTCCTTCCAAGCCTAAATCACGAATTTCTTCTCCAATTTGTTTGCGTTGTAAAAATCGAATAATTTTTTTCCCATAAACCAGTGATATTATTAAAGATATAATAATAGCCAGCCCTGAACGAAACGAAATGTATTCAAACATTCCTGCTCCGGGAACATCAAATTGTTTTAGGTATGTAAACAGGTAGTAGAACATTATTTTTTATATAGTTTAACAGTTTATAGTTTAATAGTTTATGCTAAAATTGATTTTTATATTATATTCTTTTTAGTTGGCTGTTTTTTAGCGCATTAATTTGTCTTGATAAATTTTCTACTGTTTGTCTTAATTTATTGTATTCTTCAATTTTTATATATTCTAAATCTAATGAAACTATAATTTGACTCATTAACTCCATTAGGCTAGAATATGCATATTCAGAAAAATGAGCCTGGTCTTTCATTTTACTTCTTGATGTTCCTTCTGCCAGATTTGATGAAACTGAAATAGCCGAACGTCGCATTTGACTAACAAGCCCAAACTTCTCGTCCTCAGGATATTTTTTTGTGATTTTATATATTTGTTTTATAAACTCACTTAATTCAGACCAAAAATTTAATTTTTCAAAAGAAAATATATACATTTTGTTCAAATTTTAATGTTATTTAAGCGCTCAACTCTTCAACTCTTCAACTCTTCAACTTTTCAATTTGTTAATTCTTCAATAGGTTCATCATTTCCATAAATACTTCTTTATCGTCAAAATGAATTCGTTTACCGTTAATTTCCTGATAATTTTCATGACCTTTTCCGGCTATTAAAATTATATCTCCTGTATTGGCAATAAGGCATGCAGTCTTAATAGCTTCCTTGCGGTCGGTAATTCGTAACATTTTTTTCTGCATAACAGGGATAATCCCTCTTTCCATATCGTCAAGAATATTAGTAGGAGGTTCGGTTCTCGGGTTATCCGATGTTAAAATTACTTTATCACTATTTTCGACTGCTACCTTTGCCATAACAGGTCGTTTGCTTTTATCGCGGTCGCCACCCGCACCAACAACAGTAATGACTTGCTGTTTTGCCGTTTTAACCGAGTTAATTGTTTTTAAAACATTTTCTAAGGCATCCGGTGTATGTGCATAATCTATAATACCCGTAATGTTATTTATTTGAATTGTTTCAAACCTTCCGTTAACAGGCTTTAGTTTGCTGATTTGCGTAGCAATTTGTTCTTTTTCTATCCCTGCAATATCAGCAACAGCATAAACTGCCGTGAGGTTTGATGTATTAAATTCGCCTGTAAACAATGTCCAAATTTCCGTACCGTTAATTTCAATTAAAGTACTGTTTAGATGTGCTTCTATAAGTTTTGCTTTATAATCTGCCGCATGTTTTAATGAATAGCTGTATTTTTTTGCAGCTGTATTTTGCAGCATGAATGTTCCGTTTTTATCGTCTGTATTTATTAGCGCAAAAGCATTTTTATTTAAATTATCAAATAATTGTTTTTTTGTATCGCGATAGCTTTTAAAATTTTTGTGATAATCTAAATGGTCATGTGTAAGGTTTGTAAATACCGCACCGCTAAAATCAATACCCAAAATACGTTTCTGATGAATTGCGTGAGAGCTAACTTCCATAAAACAATATTCGCATCCTTCATCTACCATTTCTTTAAATAGGCTATGTAATTTTACAGCATCGGGTGTTGTATGGCTTGCTGGAGTTTCTTTACCCGCTATATAATATGCTACGGTAGAAATCAAGCCTGATTTATAGCCTAAATTATTAAACATATTATATAATAAGGTAGCAATTGTCGTTTTTCCGTTTGTTCCGGTAATTCCGATTATTTTTAATTTGTCGGCAGGGTTTCCGTGAAAGGCTGCTGCAAGCGAAGCAAGTGCTACTGCCGAGTTTTTTACAAGTAAGTAAGTAATACCCTCTATACGTTTTTCAGGTAATATTTCACAAATTACGGCGACAGCTCCATTTTTGAGCGCTTTATCAATAAAATTATGTCCGTCGGTTTGAGTTCCGTGTAAAGCAACAAACAACCCATTAGCAATTACTTTGCGCGAATCGGTATAAATACCGCTAAGGGCAATGGAAATATCACCTATTTGGTCAATAGTTTCAATATTTTTCAATATGTCGCTTAAAATCTTCACTTGTAAATAAAATCTAATTTCTAATGTCTAATTTAACCTAAGTTTAGTGTTATCGTCATATTTTTTCTAATTCCGGTACCTGCCGGAATTGATTGTTTACGAATAATCCCTCGTCCGTTAATTTTTACTTTTAAACCTAATTTTTCTAATATATATAAGGCATCTTTTAAAGCCATACCTTCAACTTTTGGTATTTGATTTTTTCGCACAAAACGGTTTTGATATTCCACATAGCGTTTATTGCTTTTGGTTACTACCCAAAGCGATTGCACCTTACTTCTGCCTTTAACGGGAATGCGTAATTCATTAAACACGTAGTCTAAATCGTTGCGGTTTCCGTCTTTAGCATAGGGAATCCCTTTTTCGGGATATACAAAGTTTTTTTTGTAATCAATTTCTTTTTGCATTTCGGGGCTTGAAGCATAAACTTTATCGGCAATTTTTCTAAAAACCGGTGCAGCTAAGGCACTACCGTAATAAACACTGCCTTTTGTTTTTATTACCACTATGCATGAATATTTTGGGTTATCGGCAGGAAAATATCCTGCAAAAGAAGCCTGATGGATTACCCTGTCGGCAGTATCTTTATATCCGAAACTGCCGTGTGCAATTTGTGCGGTACCTGTTTTGCCGGCAATTTTATATTTTGATGTGAAAATATCGTGTGCTGTACCATTCCGAACTACCCCTTCGAGTAGAATATGTGCTTTTTTTATGGTTTCTTTTGAGCAAATTGAAGGATTTAAAATCTCTGTTTTTTTATACTCGATAATTTTGCCGTGTTTCCGAATAGCTTGTATTAATTTAGGTTTTACCATTACCCCGTTGTTTGCTACTGCATTAT
>JALSLF010000037.1 GCA_026988445.1 Bacteroidales bacterium | reverse complement strand
CAATTAGAAAATATTTATTGGACCTTTTGCCCTAATGCAAATTTATATATAGAAAATCAATTACCCGATATTTCATTATTCTATAGCGAAAAGCAAAAATGCTGTATAGGCACAGATTCTCTCGCTTCAAACACACAACTTTCTGTTTTAGAGGAGTTAAAAACCATTCAAAAATATTTTCCGGAAATACCTTTAAATGAATTAATTAAATGGGCTACACTGAATGGTGCTCAAGCATTGAATTTAAGTAATAAATTAGGAAGTTTTGAACCGGGAAAACAGCCGGGTATTAAGCTCATCAACGGAATTGATTTTAAAAATATGCGTTTAAGCCCAAAAAGTTCCGTAAAAGTATTGGTGTAGTCCGGTTTTTTAATTAGTTTCTGTTTGCTTGTAAACAAAACAATAAATAATTGTACCTACAAACATTATCATTATAGATAATGCAAACAACTCGCTGTAAAAACCCGGATAGCGGTATGCTAAAATCCCCAAAACTGCAGGAGACCATGCAATAAAGCTGAAAATTTTAGAAATAGTTCCACCTTTAAAAAACCAATCGGAAAGAATTAAAAAGCTAAGTGCTAAACTGCCCCATTTTATCCACGTATAAATATGCAGCATGTCCAATTCGTCCTGAAAACTTCCATCGGCAAGTTTTTCGGTTATAGCAATTAATTTAATGTTTTCTAACCAATCAAAAACCATAGCCGTAACAGCCAAAATCATTACTGCCATAAAAATTTTTTTACCGGAAATTTTAAGCAATTTACGAGCAAATAAAAATAAAAAAGTTCCGTAAACAAAGGCATAAATAAAATCTATTTTATTACCAAGATTCATTTGATGTACTAAATTATCATCGGGTAAAAATCCGGCAAACATTCCAAAAAGTCGTTGAGTTTCACCAACCGTACGTACAAATTCAAAAAAAATAATCGGTGTTCTAAAGCCTTCTGCCATATAGGGTACAATATGCGGAAAAATACTCATGATAACAAGAGCTAACAAAATAACAACAATTCCGATATATCCGACTACTAAAAATGGCTTTTGAGACTTCATATGAATTTACTTTTATTTAAAACAGACAAATATAAAAAAAATATTTAAATCCTCTTAAAAAGAAATGTATTACAAATGTTTCCTTCTATATCCTAAGATTTTTACACTAAAAAAAAATTTTATAGTATCAATTTTTAAGAAATCTTTAAACTATTTGTAATAATTCCATAAAACCAGTATATTTACACAACTTTTAAAAAGAAAATAAGCAATTAGAGTTTAATTATTGCTTATAAGTAATTTATTAACAATTAGATAAAATGGAAAGATTACTTATTGCCGCAACGCAAAAATCGCCATTGATTCACATGGATGCAGACAAAGGATTGATTGAAATAAAAGGTAGATCAACTCCCGAAGATACAGACTTGGTATTTGGACCTATTTTAAAATGGATTCAAGAATACTTAAAGAACCCGCAGAAAAAAACAATAGTTAATTTACATTTTGAATATTTTAACTCAAGTACAACTAAAGCTTTAATGCGTCTTATTAATCATTTGGTACCTTTATCAAAACAAGATGATTACGAATTAGAAATTAACTGGTTGTATTTTGATGAAGACATGCTTGAGTACGGACAAGACTTTGAAGAACTTTCAGGATTAGACTTTAACTTTATTGAAAGTGATTACTCAAATATAAACTTTGATATTGACACTTATTAATATCGAATACAACTAGGAATTGTATATGCCGATGTATTCGGCATTTTTTGTTTTCACTAATGAATAAATCTCAAAAAGGATATATTTTTGCATTATCGGCAATTTTATTATGGTCAACAGCTGCTGTTGCTTTTAAAATTGCATTACAATACATGGACTTTATACACCTTTTGTTACTTTCGTCAATAAGCTCATTTTTAGTACTCTTTAGTATTTTACTTATTCAAAATCAACACAAAAAACTTTTCACTTTTTCAAAAAAGCAATATTTATATTCGCTAATACTTGGTTTTTTAAACCCCTTTGCTTACTATATGATTTTGCTTAAAGCGTATAGTATTTTGCCTGCACAATTGGCACAACCGCTTAATTACACATGGCCTATAATGTTAATTTTACTTTCGGCACTTTTGCTAAAGCAAAAACTAAAAATGATAAGCTTGTTGGCTGCATTTGTGAGTTTTTTCGGAGTATATTTAATTAGTTTGCGCGGAGGTTCTTTTACAATAGATATCCGGCAGCCTTTGGGTATATTTCTTGCCACAGGCAGCTCTGTAATTTGGGCTTTGTTTTGGATTTATAATATTAAAGATACTCGTTCCGAACTTCATAAACTCACATTAAGCTTTTTCTTTTCGATTTTTTTTATCGCTTTTGCACTTTTTCTTTTTTCCGATTTTCAGATACCTGAAACCCAAGGAATATTGGCAGCCGTTTATACCGGTTTTTTTGAAATGAGCATTGCTTATATTTTATGGCTCAAAGCCTTAAAGCTGGCAAAAAGAAGTGATAAAATCAGCAATTTGGTATTTATATCGCCATTTCTTGCCCTTTTATGGATTCATCTGATTTTAGGAGAAAGTATTTATAATACAACAATTTACGGACTAATATTTATTATTGCCGGAATATTTATTCATCAATTTTTTTCAAAAACATCAAAAGTTTAAATTATGAATTCAATAATCGCTCCCAATAATCATTTTATGCTTTGGGCAACATTATTATCTGCTGTTGCCTTTGGTATCTACGGAGAAAAAAATAAATGGTTTGGCAGTATAGCGGGAATTGTGGTAACTATTATCTTAATGTCCTTACTGGCAATGTTTCATGTAGTTCCCTCTGCATCAGACGATAAAATAAACGTCCCTGTTTATGATTTTATCTTCAAATATTTAATACCTATTGCCATACCTTTATTACTTTTTAATGCAAATCTGGTAAAAATAGTAAAAGAATCGGGCAGATTAATTATTATATACTTACTGGGCGCATTAGGAATTGTAATTGGTGCAATTATTAGTTTTTACATAGTAAATCTTGGTGCAGAAGGTTTTAAAATTGCCGGTGTTTTTATAGCTACTTTAGTAGGCGGAAGTGTTAACTTTGTAGCAGCTGCCGAAACTTTAGATTTTAGTACCAGCAGCTTATTTGCCACAACTATTGCCGTGGACAACTTTTTTATTCATTTTTACATTGTTTTTCTGTTTATAGTACCGTTTTTACCTTTATTAAAAAAATATTTTCCCGATTATACCGAAACAGCCGAAACAGAAGCCGAAAAACTTGAAAACACACAAAATAAAGCAAAAGCAGATTTAGAAACAATTACATATTCGCTAACTATTGCCGCAATAGTTGCAGCTCTGGGCTTTTGGCTTACACCAATTGTTAAAAAGGCATTTAATACCGAAATTAATTTAACAATTTTAGTAATTACCTTAATTATTACACTGGCTGCCAATATATTTCCTGAAACACTCCGTAAATTTGAAAAAACAGCTTTTAATATAGGAATGTTTTTCCTCTATGTTTTTTTGGCTGTTGTAGGTGCTGCAGCAAACCCCAAAGATGTACTACTTGCCGGACCCGGAATTCTTTTATTTGCATTTTTTACGGTTTTAATCCAATTCATTTTTTTATTGATTTTTGGAAAGATATTCAAATTTAGTTTAAAAGAGATTGCCGTAGCCTCATGTGCTAATGTAGGCGGCCCGGCAACTGCTGTACCAATGGCAGCAACTTTTAAAATGCGAAAAGCCATTACTCCTGCAGTACTTGTAGGTATTTTAGGTTATGTAATTGGCACTATATTAGGTGTTTCAGTTGGTTTTTGGCTACAATAACAGGTACTTATTAAGCATGAAAAACCAACAAAGGTGCATTAATCTGAAACAGCATTTTTTTAGCCATACTTGGTCTGAAAAAACGAGTAATAAAATTACGCTTATGCGTAGTCAAGGCAATTATATCGATACTATTTTGCTCAATAAATTCAGCTAAAGGCTTTATTACATCATGTGATTCAATTATATGACAATTAAATTCATAACCCGGATATAAATTACTGAAAATAGTTTTTATTTGTTCGATTTTTTCCAATTTTTCATTTTCTTGTACACCAATATGTACCAAATGAATTTTTACATCGAAAAGATAAATCAAGGTCATTAGTTTTTTTAATGCTTTGTAATCCGATTCATCAAAATTTGTAGCATATAAAATATTTATCTTGCCCGAAAATTTATAATTAGCTGTTTCGGGAATTGCCAGTACAGGAACATTCGTATCCTCAATTGTAGAAGCGGTTATGCTTCCAAAATATTCTTTTTCCTCAGGACTTAAACCGCGTGCCCCCATTACTATTAAATCAGGCATGTATTTTTTATATACATTGATAATTTCATTTGCAGGGTTTCCGTTGGTTAAAGTAAAATTAATCTTTACATGTTTATAGTTGTTTTTTTCAATCCTTGTTTTCAGTTCGTTATACAAGTTTAGTAACTTTTCCTGTGCTTTATTGGCAATTTCAGTAATAGTATCGTTTAAGTTAACAACATAGCTTAAACCATCGCCGTAATCAATTGAATTAATTACCGGAAAAAAATAAGAATGCATCAACATAATTTCAGAATGAAGCTTTTCAGCAATCCCTAAAGCATAATCACATGCTCTTAAAGAGTTCTCAGAAAAATCAACAGGAACTAATATTCGTTCTATTTCTTTTGAAAAGGTATCTCCCTCAATAGTTTCAATTCCATACAATTCAACAAAAGTATCTAATATTTTAATGGCTTTTTTACGCTCTTTCATTCTTACCTTCACTCTATAGCCATTCAGCTCATTAGCTTTTACAGCTTTTGCAAGCGATAATTCACAATCAATTTGTTCTTCTTCAAATTGCTTTTTTAAAAGGTCTGCATCCGTTTTTTTTAGCGTGGCAATAGTTACAAATCGATTTTCCATG
>JALSLF010000036.1 GCA_026988445.1 Bacteroidales bacterium | reverse complement strand
ATTACAACAGCTGCAAACCGTTTAATAAACGAAAACAAACAATTTGCACTTATTGCTGCTTGTGCCGCAGGTGGACATGGTCATGCAATGATTATTGAAAGGATTTAAAAACGGTTATTTAAATTAAAAGAATGAAAAAAACTTTTATATTAATATTTATCCTTTTTTTAGGATACATAAATGTACATTCACAAGTATTGATTAGCTTAATTTTTGGCGATAAATTAAATAACGGAGGGGTAGAATTTGGTATAACCGGTGGAGAAAATTTCGGACAAATATCCGGATTGGAATCAACAGATTACTACAACGATTGGAATCTTGGTTTTTATTTTAATTTAAGATTAAAAGAAAGTCCGTGGCTTATTTATACAGGTGTTCTGGTAAAATCAAAATTAGGTACCGGTTTAACACAAAATGATGTACAAAACTTAGGATTATCTACTTACCCCTCGCTTGCAGGTAGCTATACCCAAACCATGAGTACTTTTATTATTCCTGTTTTTTTGAAATATCGTTTTAAAAACAGAATACATTTTGAAGTCGGCCCTCAATTTGGTTTGGCATACAAGGCTTTTGTAGATTTTGATTACGAAGAAAACGGAACAACTGTAAGCATAGAGCAAAATAATAAAAGCGATATTAACCGAATTGACTTAGGATTTGGAATAGGCACAGGTTACCGTTTTAATAATAAAGCAACCGGTGCTACCATCGGCTTAAAATATTATCACGGATTTATCGATGTGTATAAAAACCTTTCGGGAACAAAAAACAGTGCTTTGTTTTTGCAAATAGATATACCTATAGGTGCCGGCGACTGTGCCCAACAGAAAAAAAAGGAAGATGCACGAAAAAAAGCACTTAAAAAAGCAAAAAAAGAACAAAAGAAAAAAAATAATACTAAGAAAACTTCAAATCGTCCGTAAGGACATTTGAACGTTTGCTCTTATTAAATTACCTAAACCCCATCCTCTTTTTTTCTTCTTTTGCACCACCTTCAACATCCAATTCTTTAAAATCATTAAGCGTAAGCGTTTTCATAGCTTCTTCCGTTCTATCTTCCGGTGCTATTGATGCCATTCTTAAATTCTGTTTCTTCACGGCTTGCTCAACAATTTTTCGAACACTTCGTGCATTCCCGAAAAACTTATCCCTTTGCTCATATAACTTGCTCAAATAACTATGCAAAAACGCTTCGGCTTTAGCATCTAAATATAAATTTTCTTTACGGAACATAAACTTGGCAATACTCATTAAGGTTTCTGCCGAATAATCATAAAAATGCCAAACACGGTCAAAACGTGATTTTAAACCCGGATTAGCCAACAAAAACTCATCCATATTATCAGGATATCCGGCAGCTATAATTGCAAATTTTCCGCGTTTATCTTCCATATTCTTTAAAATCACTTCAATGGCTTCTTTTCCGTAATCATTATTTCCGCCATCGGATAAGGCATAGGCTTCATCAATAAACAAAACCCCACCCATGGCTTGCTTAATTTTTTCTTTTGTTTTCAGGGCAGTTTGTCCAATATAACCCGCGATAAGTCCTTCTCTGCCTGTTTCTACTACATGCCCGCGCTCCAATAAACCAAGTGCTTTATAAATTTTGCCCATAATACGGGCCACTGTAGTTTTTCCTGTACCCGGATTACCGGTAAAAATAGTGTGTAAGGAAAATTTATTCAAAACATCTTTACCTGTTTCACGATAATAGCGCACCAGTTTAACCATATCGTTCACTTCGGTTTTAATATGTTCCATGCCTATTAAACTATTGAGTTCGGCAAGGGCAATTTTCAATAAGTCTTCATCAATAGGAATTCTGATTTTTTTCTTCTGTTTTCCTGCGGTAATTTTTTGAACATCTTCTAAACGGATGGTTGAAAGTTCTTCATCCGTCATTTCACGAACCTCAGGGTCTTTGATTAAACGTAAACCCATATTCATTTTTCCTTCATCGATAACAGCATAGGCAAAACGAGCATTTCCAAACGATTTGTCTCTATCGCGATAAGCATCAATCATCAGTTTATTAATAAACTCTTTTGCTTCATCCGAAACAATAACCGAGCGTTTATCGGCAGCATACTGCGCAATAGCAATCAACTCATCCGGGGTATAATCTTCAAAATGGAAGTAATATTTAAAACGTGATTTTAATCCGGGGTTGGAATTGATAAAATCTTCCATTTCTTTTGGGTATCCGGCAGCCATTATAGCAATATCACCCGGACCATCCGACATTTCTTTCAATAGTATCTCTATCACTTCACGCCCGTAATCTTTACTGTCTTCTTTTGAACGAGCCAATGCATAAGCTTCATCAATAAACAGTACTCCTCCGCGCGCTTTTTCAATAGCTGCTTTTACTTTTGGTGCAGTTTGCCCGATAAATTCACCAACTAAATCGGCTCTATCCACTTCGTGAAGATGACCTTTTGAAAGCAAACCCATTTTTTGGTAAATTTTACCCAATAGCTTAACAATAGTTGTTTTTCCGGTTCCGGGATTTCCTGTAAAAACACTATGTAATGTAATTCTTTCCTGGTCTTTAAGTCCTTTTTCTTTACGTAACTTTAAAAACTCAATATAGGCAATATGTTCTTTAATTTGGGTTTTAATTTTTTCCAAACCGATTAGGCTGTTCAGTTCGGCAAGTAGCTCTTCAAGTGTTTTTTCTTCTTCTTCAGCTTTTGAAACGGTTTCAAGCAAACTGCTGTGTTGTTCTTTTTTTACTTCAACCAAGCCCTCAACATCTTCATTGCCCATTTCAAAGGGAACAGACGCAATTAAAGTATCCATAAATACAAGCTCTGCTACGTATTTATCATCTTGCCAAGTACCCGGATCATTACTTCCCCAACCTCTGTTATAGGTATAAATATCTCCTTTTGTTTTTTTATCGATAAAATATAAACTATCCATCTGCCCTTTTAACTGCCCTGCATCATCATAAATATTAATAAAAAACTCAAAATTCCAGTCAGATTTTGTTTTATTTTTAATATTTATTTCCAACCAAACATACTGGGTTTTTTCTTTATTAAATGCTACTAAATATTTTTTATCCTTTTTTTCCCATGCATCAATATCGCCGGAATATAATTTAATGCTTTCAATATCAAAATACGGATTGTTATCGGCTGTTACCAAACCCACATCCTCAATATGAAACTCCTCTGAACCTACTAATTTATCATCAATATATGCTTCGCATATATAATCGCCTTTTTCCCAAAAGCCGCCGGGCTCTTTTACGCCCCAGCTTTTATAAACATGAATCGTATTTTTATCTTTGGAAACTTTAATGTTTTCATCAAGTGTAGTAATCTCTTTATTTTTGCCTCTCTTTTTTTCGATAAATTTTACAGCAACTTTTGCCTCCCAGTCTTCTTCATCAAACAGCTTATTGTAAAAAACAAATTCCGAACGTATAAAAGAAACCTCAGATTTATCAAAAACCCTACGGTATTTCCGTTGAGAATGTGCCATCCATTCAGGCGATGAATAAAAATATAATGCTTTAAATTTATAAGGATCTCCGTATTTGTAGTTGTCTGCACCCATAAAAAATAATATTGTTAATAATGATTGAATTCTGTCTTGCTAACAAAAATAGTTAATTTAAGCAAATATTCATTATTTTTGCCGAATTAAACTTTTAGAAAATGAAGAAAACACTTATATTTTTATTTAGTTTTATTTTAATTCTGCAAGCCAATGCCCAAAATAAAGATTGGCCATATGTTAATTATGCCTATGCTAAAGCATATATGTATAATTTTAATTCTGATTTAAAAGGACAATATCAAGTTATTAAGAATGGAAAACTTGATGAAACGGTTCTTCCTGCAAATAAAATATTAAATAAAAAACAAACAGAGCAATTAATTGATTTAACAAATAAAAAAATAGAAGGTTTAATAAGCGGTTTAAGCAAATGTTTTAATCCACATCATGCAATTGTATTTTTTGATAAATCAGACAAACCTGTTGCATCTATAATGTTTAGTTTTGACTGTGAAGCCATAAGATTGCAACCTGAAAAAAAGACGAAAAAAAGAAAAAAAGAACTATCGGAGAAAGAAATCAATAAATTAATGCATATACTTTCTGATTACCGGAATTTAATTGACGAACTTAATTGTCCGGTTTTCAATACGATTGCCGAATATCAATATTACCGGAAAAATGAATTGGCAAAAAGCATTAAAAATCTTCAATTAAAAACCAACGGAATAAAACAATTAGCACTTAAAAACAACACACGTTTTGATTTAAGCGGAATGTGTAAATTCCAAAATAAAATTTATGTAGTTGCCGATAAAAACAAGAATAACTTCATTTACAGAGTTGATACAAGCCTAAATTCATTTAAAATTTATCCTGAAAAAAAATTATGCCCGGACCGAAAAATCGATTTTGAAGGAATAGATGTTTACAAGGGTAAGTTTTTTTTAATTAACGAATGGTTTGACAATGTGTTAATGCTTACCGACAGTTGTAATTTGAAAGATATTAATATTGAATGGGAAAGAGCCGGAATTGATAATAAAAACTGGGGAAACAAAGGCTTAGAAAGTATTGCTTTTGATAATAAAAACGGTTTTCTTTATCTGGCAAAAGAACGCGAACCACGTAGAATTTTTAAAATCAATTTAAAAACAGGAACCATTACCGAACCATTTATAAGCATATTAGATAATCAAACCATTGGTTACGATATATCCGACATGAAATATGAAAACGGATATTTGTATATTCTGGAGCGAAGCTCAGGAACGCTTATAAGAATTGATGTAAAAAATAACAAAACACGTTCATATTCATTTCAGCATATTGTTTATAAAAACGGACAAAGATTATTCAAAAATAAATTCCCCCAATACGGAATGGCAGAAGCACTTATGCTCACAAAGAACGAAATATGGATTGCTTTGGATAACAACGGCGACCCTGTTTCAGACTATGGAAAATCCTTGGGTTTAAAAGAAGGAAACAATACGGTAATTTTAATATTTGAGCG
>JALSLF010000035.1 GCA_026988445.1 Bacteroidales bacterium | reverse complement strand
CGGAAAAATTGTAAAACCTCTGCCGGGGAATAAGGCAAAAGTTGTAGTTGTTCCTACTACCACCGAACCTAAATTTTACCATGATGATTCACTTAGCGATGATGAAGAACAACAAACCGGCGGCAGTGGTGAAGGTGAAGAAGGCGAAGTAATCGGGAAACAAAAAGTAGATCCGCATCAAGGTGAAGGTGAGGGCGAAGGTGCTGGTCAAGGCGAAAGCGGCGAACACGATATTGCAACCGACGCACAAGAACTCGGGAAAATTCTTACCGAAGAATTTCAACTACCCAACCTGAAAAATAAAGGACATAAACGTTCGCTTACAAAATATACTTATGAATTAACCGATAGGAACCGTGAGTTTGGGCAATTAATTGATAAAAAAGCAACCATAAAACAAGTACTGAAAACCAACATTCTGCTTGGAAATATCAAAGAAAGCGAGTTTTTTGACCCTGAAAATCTAGTCATTAATCCGAAAGATAAAATTTACCGGATTATGTCGAAAGAAAAAGATTTTGAGGCTCAAGCTATTGTGTTCTTTATTCGTGATTATTCAGGATCCATGCAAGGTGCACCTACCGAGTTAGTTGTATCGCAACATTTAATGATATACAGCTGGCTGATGTATCAATATCAAAACAATGTAGCTACACGTTTTATCGTTCATGATACACAAGCAAAAGAAGTTCCCGATTTTTATACCTATTATAAATATCAAGTTGCAGGAGGCACTGAAGTATATCCGGCTTTTGAATTGCTTAATAAAATTATTGAAGAAGAACAATTGGCAAAAGAATACAATATTTATGTTTTTTACGGAACGGATGGAGACGATTGGGAACAATCGGGTGAAAAAATGATTGCAGCACTAAAACAAGCATTAACATATACAAACAGAACAGGAATAACCATTGCACGTAACTCTTGGTCAAAAGGAAAAAAAACGATTGTTGAAAATTATATCGAAAATTCCGGTTTATTGAAAGAAAAACCGGATTTATTAAGACTTGACGCACTTGATGCCGAAGGAGCAACAGACGATGCAATTATAGAATCAATCAGAAAATTAATATCGTGAACAAATTAAAACATTCAGACAAATAAACGTAAAACCTGACAGACTGCATTAGCTGCTGTCAGTGTTTTAACATAATATAATAACAACTTATCGGACAAATAGTAACAATGAAACTCATAAACCAACATAGTAAAAAGATAATGGAAGAATGCAAAATCAGAGCACGCGATGCCGGTTTGCATTTTGATAATGAAACATTGGAGTATATAGTTACTAATCGCGATTTATTGGAACTATCACCCAAAGGAATGATACCTACTATGTATGACTACTGGGTGAATGATGTTGAAATTTTAAAGAAAAAAGGAATTTATAAACTTTACCCGAACAATCCGTACGAAACGGTTATAAATACACGTCCGGCAATATCGTTTTACAATGATAATAATCCCGATTGGCTGAACATTATGATATTTTATCATGTATTGGCACATATTGATTTTTTTCAAAATAACATCTTTTTTCAAAATACATGGAATTACGATTTTGCAGGTCGTGCATTAGCCGACAAACGGTTAATAAATGCCTTACGCAGCGAACACGGCAGATGGGTTGATTATGTAATAGAATTTAGCCGCAGTATTAATAACCTAACGGGATATCATAAAATAACCGCACTAAACCGGCAGAAAGAAGAACATTTATCACCAAAAATTGAATACTATTTTCAAGTTTTTTTGCAAGATTATTTAAAAAAAGATATAAACTTTATTTACAATGAAGTAAATAAATACAATATCGTAATGGAAAATATCCCGGATATTGGCGAATCAATTTTTCTGGCAGAAGTAAAATTTAAAAATCCTGAGTTTGATGAAAAATTTAAAAGACACGCAGAAACTCAAAAAAAACAAACCTTATATACCGACATTATCGAATTTATACTTGACAAATCCACATTTTTAAATAAAGAAAATAATTTATGGATGAAACAAGTGGTAAATATAGTTCGTGATACAGCTATATATTTTGAACCACAAATAAGGACAAAAACCATTAACGAAGGCTGGGCAAGCTATTGGCACGAGAAACTTTTTTTGCAAGATAAACGCATTAAAGGGTATGAAAGTGCTTTTGCAAAAATAAACGCCGGGGTTACCTCAATCAGCCGTGTGGGTTTAAATCCTTATGCTATTGGTTTACGGCTTTTTTGGCATATTGAAGATAATGCAAATAAAGGAAAATTAGAATATGATTTTCAAAAAATTACCGATGAAGAAATCAGAAAATCATATAACAAAAACACAGACAAAGGACAAGAAGCTATTTTTGAGGTTCGCAAAAACTTTAATGATTTCACCTTTCTGAATACATTTGTCAATCAAGATTTTACAAATAGATTTAATTTATTTACCGTAGGTAAACGCTTAAGTGAAGATAAACAAAGTATTGAGTATTATATTAAAAGCAGAAAAGCTGAGGATTATAAAAAGATGCTGATTGAAAGCCTTTATCACCCGCCTTTAATTAGTGTAGATACAGGTAAAACCAATGAAAAAAATCTATATCTGATTCACCGCTTTGAAGGCAAACAATTATATAAAGAATTTATTAACGATACCATGTTGGCCATTGAGTTTTTATGGGGTAATAAAGTGCAATTAGAAACAACTGAACTAATTAAGCCCCAAAAAAAAGGAGAAGAAATTATTAAAAAAAGAGTGCTCTATACATGCGAAAATAAAATCACAAAAAAAACAGAACTTTAATATACGAAACAGTTGAATAATTTATTAGTTCATTAGTTTAATAGTTTAACAGTTTAATAGTTTATAAGTTTAACAGTTTATTGGTTTATTAGCAACCCGAAACCGGTAACAGGGAACAATCCGCCGGCAGTCGGGCAAGTTTTAACAATTTAACAATCGAACAATGCCATTAAAAAACAAAGAATATTTTGAGGAACTTTTCAAACACAAAGCAGGCAGTGTTGATGAGATTGAAGAATTATTGCAAAATTTGCACGATAATCTAACCGATTATTCAAAAGTACCGTTTTCATTCAACGATTTTCTTTTTCAACTAAACCGCCGTCCTGAATTAGTTTTACGTGATGCCTATCAAATTTTTAGTGATATGGTCGCGTATTATACAAAACGTGTTACACGCAACAAGACTTCTGTTAAACAAAATTTTGTTAAATACGACATGCATAATCTTTTTGCAAAAGATTGCGAAGTACCTTTTTTTGCCGATATGCTTTTTGCAAATCATTTTATGGAAAAAACCAATGCCATGCGAAAAGGGGTGCAAACAAACAGAATATACCTCTTTGAAGGACCACCCGGTAGCGGGAAAAGTACATTTTTGAATAATTTAATTAATAAATTAGAAAACTATACACACCAACCCCAAGGTATTATTCTAAAAACGGTTTGGCATCTTGATTTGGAAAAAATAAGCAAGCAAAAAACCGGTTTTTGGGACCGGATTGAAAGTATTGCCCAAGAATATAATAATCAAGATATGCTTGATGCCATTAATAATCGGAAAAACATTATCTATACCGAAAAATATTTTGATATTAGCTGTCCTTATAACGATCATCCTATTTTACAAATACCTAAAGAATATCGCAAACAGTTTCTTTCAACAATAATTAAAAGCGAAAATTTTAAAGAAAAACTTTTCTCCGACCCGCAATACGCTTGGGTGTTTAAAGAAGAGCCCTGTCATATTTGTTCTTCTATTTACGATAGTTTATATGATATTTTAAAAAGCCCTGTTGAAATATTACAAATGCTAAATGCAAAAATATTTACATACAGCCGTAAATTCGGACAAGGCGTTTCGGTTTTTAATCCCGGAGATGAAATTTGCAGAAATAAAATAGAAAACCCCAACATACAAAACACCATTCAGCAAATTTTCAATAACGACAGCATCAAATATATTTTCTCGCATATGGCTTATACAAACAACGGTGTTTATGCCATTATGGATTTAAAAGAGAACAATGTAGAGCGATTTAAAAAACTGCACGGAATAATTAGCGACGGGATTCATAAAGTAAGTGTAATGGAAGAAAAAATAAGAACTATTTTCTTAGGCTTGGTAAATCCCGAAGATAAAAAACATTTTAGTGATGTAAAATCATTTCAAGATAGAATCATCACCATTAAAATACCCTACATTCTTGATTATAGAATAATTATAAAAATCTACAAACACCGTTTCGGCAAAATAGCTAAATATTTTATGCCTTTGGTATTAGAAAGTTTTGCAAAAATTATTGTTTCAACACGATTAGAAAAAAACAAAGAGGTACTTAAGTCATGGTTAGATAAACCCGAAATATATGATTTTATTGATGAGCATATGATGTTGTTGAAAATGGAAATTTTTTCCGGAAATATTCCGGAATGGCTGTCGGATAAAGATAAAACCACTCTTTCAAAAAAAACAGTCGGCGAAATAAGTACAATATCCGGTAAAGAAGGTTTATTTGGAATATCCGGCAGAAAATCTTTATCATTATTTAACCACTTTTTTTCAAAATATTCCGGAAAGCAAAAATATATTGATATAAATCAAATAATTGATTTTTTTACAAATATTGTAGATGAAGAAATAAAAAATCTTATACCTGATAATTTTTTAAAATATTTGCATTATTATTATGATTTCACCTTAATGCAACAAATTAAAGAGTGTATTTATTTTTACAATCGCGAACAAATTGCCAAAGATATTGCCAATTATTTATATGCAATAAATTTTGATATAGGCTCTGAAATTAACTGCCCTTATACAGGAGATAAATTTATTGTTGATGATGATTTTTTGAAAAATTTTGAAGCTATTTTTCTCGGAACAGTAATTAAAGCCGGTGAGCGTAAAGTTTTCAGAGATAAAAATCAAAAAGAGTATGTTAGTGAAACTTTAGCACAAGAAATTAATGTTCAGGCTTTAGATATTCGCCAAACAACACAATTCAAAAGGCTTTTTTCCGATTA
>JALSLF010000034.1 GCA_026988445.1 Bacteroidales bacterium | reverse complement strand
CAGTAGGTTTAACTTTAGTTAAAGGACCTCTAACCGCCATCCAACCTTTAAGTTGTCCATCCAGAATATATACATTTTTTGCACCAAGATAGCTCATTACCCAAAATAATCTTCCTGCATAAGTACCGGTTTTGCAATAAATAACAATTTTTGAATTGCGAGTAATCCCCATTTTGCCTAAACCTGCAGCAATAGTATTTGCAGGCTTTAAAAATCCTTTATCATTTTGATAAACCGTCTTCGGGATATTAACAGCATTCTTAATATGAATTTTTGTATAATCATCTACTTTTCGTGCATCTACAATAATTACATCCTTTGTTGCTTTTAACTCTTTTGCCGTTATTAATTTTTGAGCAAAAGATATTTGCACAAAGAAAATACTTATAAACAAAAGAGCGATAAATTTAATATGTTTCATTTTTAAATGATTTTAAGTATTAAAATTGAATTTGAATTTGTACCAATAATGCATCATTGGGTATTTCAGCACCTTTTTCTGCTTTGTATTGATAGTTCACTTGCAAGCGTGTAAAATCGTTAAAGAAATAATTGATACCAAAAGTGGTAATGTACATATTGTTGTCTGCTATATCGGCATCGGTATCAAAATATTCCCATTTAAGCACAGGCTGTAACATAAAATTGGTCATATACATTGCCATCACATAAGCACCGCTGCGTTTTTCGCCTAAGGTTAAAGGGTCTGAACCACAACCGCCGCCGGCAGCCCGGTTGTAATCACCTTCATCATAAATATATTCGGCTTGCATTAAAAAATTACCGGCTTCAACTTGCAACTCACCGCCATAAGTAATCCGGTCATCAGTATCGGTATTTGGGAAACCATAACGAAAGCTACCTCCGATGCTTAAAAAATCCAAAGGCTTGAAAGTAACACGCCCGATAATGTCTTTTTTATTGTTGTTATCTTTTATTCCCAAACCGCGACCGTTCATAATTGCAAGGCTGTATTTCATAAAAGTTTCTTTTTCGCCTCCAAGCATCATAAAACCCATATCGCGTTGAGGAGCAACTAATTGGTCAGAAACCATTGCCCGTTCAATAGTATGTAATTTATGGCAAGCTGTATTTACTTCCATACCAAAAGGCTGTTTGAATGAACCCATTGAAAACTTTGCCCACTTATAACGCGTATAGGAAACAAAAGCATCTAATAAATAAGGATAACCGCTGGCACTTACAAATGCACTATTTTCAATCATTACGTAGTATTTAAAATCATAGGGGATTTTTCCTGTTACCCCAATTCTTGCCCTTTTAAACTTAAAGGTATTGGTAGTAGGGTCTGTAAAATGATATTCGTATTGCGGCTGAATAAACCCCCATACTTTTACTTTTTGATCGTCTTCGCCTTCTCCGCCTCCATCGTCATCGCAGCCTTGTGCTTTAATTAATTGAGGGCTGAAAATTAGTGCTGAAAATATAAATAATAAAAATAGCTTCTTCATATATTAAATTTTTTAGATGAAATTAAATCAAACCGGCAATACAAATCACCGGTTTGAGCTTTAAATCAGTTTACTTAGTAACAGTTGAAAGATTTTTTGGATTAGAATCGTGTCCCCATTGATTTGAAGCCCATGCACTATTACTATTATACAATCCGTTCATTCCAAACAGTAAACTGTATGCATCATATCCCAAAACATTAAGATAAGCAGTAATCACTGCTGATGTTTGTCCGGTATAACAGTAGGTAACTACTTTTTTTGAAGGGTCTAAATAATAAATTAAATCATCGGCTATTGATAATGGATTAATGCGGTATGCACCATCAATATGACCAAAGGCTGTATAATCGGCATCTGAAAAATAATTATTGATGAAATAATTAGCGGGACTTTCTAAAACATCACTTCCTGGGACAGTTTTAAAACCGGCAGCAACAACTGCTTCAACACGTTGCTTTAAAATAGTTTCGCCATCGGTTGAACTCTCGGACAAAACCGGTGCATCATATTTTACGTTTTGAGGTGCAGCTGCTGTTGACCAATTGTTGTGATTTTGTGCAATATCGCTGCAATTTGATGTCCATTTATCAAATTGAGCATTCCAACCGCTCATACCCCATTTTAAAGCTTGTGCATCAGGATAACCATAAAGACGCAAGAGTGAAGTAGCATAACAAGCAGTTTGTCCGGTATAGCAAACTACTAAAATGCGTTTACTTCCCGCATTTGAAGCTTCGTTTAAAATATCCGTAAAAGCTACATTGTGCGCTCCGGTAATATGACCGGCTGCAAAATCAGCTGCACTGCGAATGTCTATAATATATTTATTTTCAACAAAAGCAGGAACATCAGCATCGGTTGCAGGTGGTGCTGTAACGAATATAATTCCATCACCAGTTGGCGGGTGGTAGTAAATAATTTCCGGAAGGTCTTTACCATTCTCCGTTAAATATTTAGTTAATACCTGAATTGCAGGTTCAACGGTTTCTTCATCTTTACATCCCGTAAAAACAAAAGTAGGAACAATAAAAAATAATAATAAATAGATTGATAATTTTTTCATGATTAAAAAATTTAAAGGTTTATATTAATTTTAATAAATTGACGGATTATAACATTACATAAGTTTATCACGCTTAATATTGTATGAGTTATAACCGCCTTTTAAGTAACTTACATTTTTAAAGCCCACTTTCATAAGCTCTTGTGTGCCTAAAACTCCACTTTGTTCATCAGCTCCATAAACAATAATTTGCGTTGAATCTTCGGGCGGATACAAGTATTGCTCCATCCAGAAATCTTCATCAGCAATTTTTGATTTTAAACTGTCGATAGGAATGTTTACTGCTCCTTGAATGTTCTCCTTATGAAATTTTTCTTTTGAGCGCAAATCGATAAGCGTAAACTCTTCTTCTTGTTTACTGATTTTTTCTTTCAGTTCTTTAGAACTGATTTGTTTCAACTCTGCTCCTTTATTATCTTTATCAGTGCTACAGGCAAAAGAAAAGAAAAATATAAAGAGCAAAATGCTTGATTTAATTAAAACTTTTTTATTCATGGTTTATATTCTTTTTTGTGATTAAAATATCTTTTGCAAAGTTCCTGATAAAAGCAGTTATAACAAAGAAATAGCGTATGATATGGCTTTCGTTATCTTATGATTTGGCTCAAAATAAAGTTGATTTGTATCATGTTTTTTGCTGTTTTATATGTATTTTTGTACAGTGTCATATAAAGTCGGTAATTTATGCTAATTGGGAAGAAAATTAATACCTGCACCGTTGGTCTGGACAGATGTACCTGTTTTGAATCTTTGAATGCGGAAGAGCTGGAATTGATTAACAACAATCTTGTAGAGGTTGAGTTTAAAAAAGGGGAAACGATATGCAAGCAGGGAACTTTTGCTACACATGTTATGTATTTAAGTAAAGGTTTAACCAAAGTTTTTATGGAAGGACAGCAAGATACTTTGGTGCTAAAAATCATACCGGAAGACAACCTAATTGGATTAACCGCTTTATTTAACGAAACCAATGTTTTTCAATATTCGGTAGCTGCGTATGTAGATTCTTTGGTGAAATTGATTGATATAAATATTTTCAGGCAAGTTTTAAAACAAAATGCAAAATTTGCTTCTGAAATTATTAATATATTAAATGCCAATACGGTTCAAACATACGGTCGTTTTTTTTGCTTGACTCAAAAACAAGCCTACGGAAGATTAGCAGATATTATATTATGTTTATCGGATAGAATATATAAAAAGAAAGAATTTGAATTACTGCTTAGTCGAAGGGAATTTGCTGAGTTATCAGGTATGACTACTGAAAACGTTATCCGTATGTTAAAAAAGTTTAAAGACGATAAGTTGATTCAAATTGATGGAAAGAAGTTTAAAATACTAAAATATGATAAATTGCAAGAAATAAGTAATTACGGATAAAAGATTATCGATATAATTTTTATTTTTGTCGGGTGAAAAAAATTATAGCTTATATTTTAACCGTTATTTACTACCTGATTTTTGGTATTATTCTGAGTATATTCCACATTTTGCAAGTTATTGCTTATAATGTGTTTGGATACAATGCACACAAAAAGGTAGTAGATATAATGAATTGGTTTTTGGTAATGAATTTATATTCATTATTCTGTCGTCCTACGTTTTACGGCTTGGAAAATATTCCGCAAGGAAAGCCTTTAATTGTAGTGGGAAATCATCAAAGTATGTATGATATCTCGCCGGCTTATGTAGCCTTCAAAAAAAATCATATTAAGTTTATTTCTAAAAAATCATTGGGTAAAGGAATACCGGGTATTTCGTATAATTTACAAAAAGGCGGTTCGGTATTAATTGACCGGAAAGACAATAAACAATCCATCAGCGAAATTGCCAAGCTGGGTGCTTATATTGAAAAAAATAAATACTCGGCATGTATCTATCCCGAAGGTACACGCAGTAAAGACGGTAAGTTAAAACCCTTTAAAAGCGGTGGTTTTAAGATTTTACTTAAAAAAGCTCCTTCGGCTTTAATTGTACCTTTTGTAGTAGATGGTAATTATAAATTACACAAGTGGGGTTCTTTCCCTTTAAATATTGGTCTGCATCTTAAATATACGGTTTTGCCACCTGTGAGTAGAGAAAACAAATCGGACGAAGCGCTTTTAGCAGAAGTACATGAAAAAATTAAAGAAGCATTAGGGCAATAGTTTGTTTTTTCTGAATAACGAATATTGAACACCGGTTATCATGATTGTTTTTTTTGCACCAAAGGTGCGTGATAAATTTACCCGATAATTACAGAAATAATTTTGGTTACCCTATAGAATATACGGATTTGGGTTTATGATATTATCTTGCACCTTTAGTGCTAATTTTTATTATTATCAAATGCCATTGGGCTTTGCCCAATGCTGTAATATCCCGCACCTTTGGTGCTACTAAAAAATTATATTGGTAATTTAGCACCAAAGGTGTATAATATATCAGCCTATCCCATAGGGATAGGTGTATTGTTTCAAAAAAACAAGAAAGCACCAAAGGTGCGTGATAAATTTACCCGACAATTGACA
>JALSLF010000033.1 GCA_026988445.1 Bacteroidales bacterium | reverse complement strand
TCCGCTGGGTACCGGCTCGGAAGCTATTGAAATAAAAAACAGACGGGTTGAATTTAAAATTAAAAAGATGTAAGCCAATAACAATAAAAGTCCGGCAGATAAACCGGACTTATTATTAACCAAAAACAATTCACTCCAAAACAATGGAGTAAAAAGGCATTAATTATTTATTATTGCATCAAATTCTTCTTGTGAAAGATATTGTGGGCTGTAAGCTATTCCATTTGTTGCTAATTGTGAAACAAAAGCTTTCAAGTGATAGGTAGAACCTGTTCTTAGCCGGTTATAAACCACAACAATTGTATCAAGTTCGCAGCTTTCCATAGCATTGTCCAAATCCACAATATCTACTTCCTCAATGGTTGCTCCAACCATTAAACCGGCAATAAGCGAACTGTCTCCCATATCTATAAGTGTATTATATAATTGCTGTAAATCTGCATTTACAAATGAACCGTCTTGAGGTAGTGCCGGGTCTTCAATACCATAATAATCCAACAAGCCTTTTACAGCATTTGTGTGCGCAGTTTCACTTTTGGATATATTGTTAAAAGTATTAAGTCCCCATAAATCAAACATATACACATATACATCATGAGCCAGTTTTTCCTCTTCGCGCATAAAAATAAGCGAGTTTTTGGCATCATCATTTATACTATCGGTTGCTAATTCATTGGCTTCTGAAAGATTTGTTTCATCTTGAGAAGTTGTTGTAACTTCTATATCTGCAACTATATTATCTTCACAAGAAGCAAAACCGATAATTACGGCAAAACTTGCAATAAACATAATTCCTTTTAATACTGTATTTTTCATAATTATATATTTTAATATTACAGCACAAATGTAGATATAAAGATATTTATATCTGTTACGGAATTATGTAAAAGATGTGTAGAATTATGTTTAAAAATATAACGTATTGACAGTAAAATAGTTATTGAATGAAGTTCAGATTTTTGGTAAAATAAAGCACTTATTTTGTGGCAGCTGTTTAATACCAAAAAATCTAAATTGAAAATCTATTACAGTTCTGAACTGCACGCCACTGTTGGCAATGCTCACTTCAAAATCTTTCACCGCAGCAGTGGCTACACTGTCAATATTTTTCGTTGAGCTTACCAATATTGACGCACATTTCAGAACTTCATAATGATTTCATTTTAGATATTTAGGGAATAAAAAAAGCAGCTTATATTATATAAGCTACTTTTTCCCTTAATTCCATATTTATTTACGCTACGCGTAATTTTTTCATATTTGTTTTACTTATTTTTTTCTTGGCGTAATCTAAGGATAGTTTAAATGTTTTTTGTTTTTTTGAGGGGAGTTCAAACATGGCATCAATCATTATTGCTTCAAAAATTGAACGTAAGCCACGCGCTCCCAATTTAAACTCAATGGCTTTATCTACAATAAAATCTAAAGCATCGTCATCAATACTCAACTCTATTCCATCCATTTTAAACAGTTTTTTATACTGTTTCACAATGGAGTTTTTAGGTTCTACCAAAATATTTTTTAAAGCCTCTCTATCTAAAGGTTTTAAATAAGTAAGTACCGGCAATCGACCAATAATTTCAGGAATCAATCCAAAAGATTTTAAATCTTGCGGAGCAATGTATTGCAGTAAATTATCTCGGTCAATAGCATCTTTTTCAGTATCTGCCGAATATCCTATCATGGTAGTATTAAGTCTTTGACCTATTTTACGTTCAATACCGTCAAAAGCACCTCCGGCAATAAATAAGATGTTTTTTGTATTTACCGGAATTAATTTTTGGTCGGGATGTTTTCTACCTCCCTGCGGTGGCACATTAACTATTGAACCTTCAAGCAATTTCAACAAACCTTGTTGAACTCCCTCGCCCGAAACATCACGTGTAATGGAAGGGTTGTCGCTTTTACGGGCAATTTTATCAATTTCATCAATAAAAACAATGCCTCTTTCTGCCGCTTTAACATCATAATCGGCAACCTGTAATAAACGGGTTAAAATCGTTTCAATATCTTCACCCACATAACCGGCTTCGGTTAAAATTGTAGCATCTACAATAGTAAAAGGGACATGCAGCATTCTCGCAATGGTACGTGCCAATAAGGTTTTTCCGGTACCGGTTTCGCCTACCATGATAATGTTTGATTTTTCAATTTCCACATCATCGTCTTTTGTTTGTTGCGATAAGCGTTTGTAGTGATTATAAACGGCAACGGCTAGTACTTTTTTAGCATCGTCTTGTCCGATTACGTATTGATCAATAAATTTTTTGATTTCTACGGGTTTCAACAATTTTACTTGCTCAATATCAAATTTAGCGCTTTTTTGTGTTTCTTCAGCAATTATTTGATGTGCTTGCTCGATACAACTATCGCAAATATGTCCTGAAACGCCGGCGATTAGAATATTTACTTCTTTTTTTGATCTACCGCAAAACGAACATTTTTCCATTACTTTTTTCTTATTCATTATAAAGCATATAGCCGCTTACAGCTATAATTTGCAAGCGACTATTTTATTGTTAAGTTTATTTACTTCTTATTTCTTAATAAAACATCATCAATCATTCCGTATTCTTTAGCTTCTTCCGAAGTCATCCAGTAATCCCTGTCTGAATCTTTTTCAATTTGTTCATAAGGTTTGCCGGTATGATAAGCCAATATTTCATACAGTTCCTTTTTTAATTTTAAAATTTCACGAGCTGTAATCTCAATATCTGAGGCTTGTCCTTGTGCTCCTCCCATAGGTTGATGAATCATAACACGTGAATGTTTTAAAGCTGTGCGTTTTCCTTTAGCTCCTGCCGTTAATAACACAGCACCCATTGAAGCAGCCATACCGGTACAAATTGTAGCAATATCCGGAGTAATATATTGCATGGTATCATAAATACCTAAACCCGCATGAACAGAACCACCCGGAGTATTGAAATAAATTTGTATTTCTTTTGACGGGTCGGTTGATTCCAAGAATAATAATTGAGCTTGAATAATATTTGCAACATAATCATCAATGGGCACACCCAAAAAGATAATTCGGTCCATCATCAATCTTGAAAAAACATCCATTGAAGCTACATTCAATTGACGCTCTTCAATAATGGTAGGACTTATATAATTATTATAAACAGATGTGTATTGATCTAATGTTAAGCTGTTTATGCCCAAATGCTTTGTTGCGTATTTTTTAAATTCGTCTTTTGGTATCATTTTTTTTATTTTTGTTTGTAAAAAGAAGTATAAAAATACATAAATTCTTACTTATTATCTTCAAAAAGTTTTGAAAATTCTTCGTTTGTTACTTCTTTTTCATCTAACTTAACACTTTCTTTAATTACATCCACTACTTTTTCCAAATATTTTTGGTCGTATAATCGGCGCACTTCGTCTTCTTTTTTCAAGAACATATCAGTAGCATATTGTTCTAATTGTTCTTTTCCAAAAGAACCTGCAGGTAATCCGTATTGAATAAATTGCATTTCTATATATTTCATTGCCAGCTCTTTAACCTCATCATACTCAACTTTTATATCATTGTCTTTTGCAATTTGTGAAGTAATAAGTTGCCATTTAAGGTCTTTTAGTACTTTTGGAAATTCCTTTTCAAATTCTTCATCGTTTAGTTCATTCTTTTCATCACGAAGTTTTAACCAACGCTTTAAAAACTCTTCGGGTAAAGCTACATCATATTTAGAAACTAATTTTTCTTTTGCATCAATTCCCAAACGATAATCGCTATCGGCTTTTGAATTTTCTTTAATTTCTTCTATGATTTTATTTCTAAATTCTTCTTCTGATTTTACTTCGCCTTCACCAAAAATTTTATCAAAAAGTTCTTGATTTAACTCAGCTTCTTCAAATTTAGTTATTTCTTTAATAACATACTTGAAGTTTGGGTTCAAGTTTTCCAATTCATCTTCTGTAATTTTTAATACAGAAGCAGCTTCGGCCTTACCGGAGAAAATTTTTCGAGGATCAAATTTTACTTCATCACCTTTTTTCTTACCAATAAATTCTTTTTTAATTTCCTCATCTTTTATATGATCTAATGAAAGAGGAGCCATTTCAGAGCGGATACCTTCTTCTTTTTCATTTCCTTCTTCATCCAGTTCAATAAAATCTCCTTTGATAAAAGCTTTATCTTCAACTTCATCAATTTCTTTTACTTGACCGTATTTTCCGGTGTAGGATTTAATGTACTGTTCAATAAGCTCATCATCCGGCTTTATCGTATAATAAGGTATCTTAATTCTTTTATTTAAGTTTATTTCAACTTCCGGACGTAATCCTAAATCGAAAATAAATTCAAACTCTTTCTGATTATCAAAATCAATAGGTGTTTTTTGTTTTTCGCTTGGAATTGGTTCACCAATGATTTCTAATTTCTCATCGGTAATGTATTTGTTTAGCGATTCGGAAACCAGTTTATTGACTTCGTCAACAATAACAGATGTTCCATACATTTTTTTCACCAAACCTATGGGCACCATACCCGGACGAAATCCCGGCATATTCACTTTCTTTTTAATATCTTTTAATGCACTGTCAACTTTTGGTTTATAATCTTCTTCGCTTAGTTGAATGGTAACGCTGGCATTTAAATCGTCAATTTGTTCTTTTGTAACTTCCATATTGCTTCATTTAAAAAAAACCGCCTAAACTGCGTAATTTTCGCTAGAATGGGCGGTTTACTTTATTCATTTAATTATTGTTTTAGTGCGGACGAAGGGACTCGAACCCCCACGCCTTTCGGCACTAGATCCTAAGTCTAGCGCGGCTACCAATTACGCCACGTCCGCAGCAAAAAAGGTTTGCAAATGTAGTATTTTTTTTAATAAGTCAATAAAAAAAAATCTTTTTTTTCTATTTTTAACATTTTTTCACAATTATAAGATAGTTATAGGTAAAAAAACAGTGTTGTAAAACATTTTTTCACCATTATATCTGCTTATTTTATACATTTGGCTTGATATTAAAAATTCGCGCTAAACCTGTTTAGGAGGTATTCAGATATTAACTCTTGTTTGTTAATATTAACAAATGTAAGTACTTTACATTGTTTTAT